>NZ_CP040272.1:7347500-7647500 GCF_013393905.1 Nostoc sp. C052 | reverse complement strand
ACACAGTTAGACTCGTGGAAGGCTCAGTTTTTCATCATGATTTGGGTTATTCTGGCAAAGTTGATTGTATTGCCAGCTATCAAGGTATTCCCTGTATTTGCGAGTGGAAAACAGCAGACAAACCCAAAGGTTCAATTGAGCATTTATATGAACATCCACTGCAACTTACGGCGTACATAGGAGCAGCTAACGAATATTATCAAGATTATGGCATTCAGCTAAAGCACGCTCTCTTAGTAGTAGCAATTCCAGAAATGCCAGCAGAAGTATTTTGGTTTGAATCATCAGTCATTAAAGATTACTGGGAACAATGGGAAAAAAAAGTCGCCCAATATTGGGAACGCAGAAGTATTTGGAGTTAGTGAGTGGAATTGTACAATTACCGAAATTGGAACCCCTCTCCAAACCTCTCCCCGAAACGGAGAGAGGCTTTGATTCTTGCTCCCCTTCCCTTGTAGGGAAGGGGTTGGGGGTTAGGTTTGAGATAAAGTCGCACACAGCGTTAACCTTGTAATGGCAAGACAGTAATTAACCCAAAAAATCTTGCAAAATCACTTGTGTTGTGAGTGAGTAACTGAGGAATGCCATAAACTAGCATCGTAGCGACAATATTTGCATCATGAACTTGCTTACCACCGCTAGGAATTTCCTCCGTGAGTGTTAGTAACCTTTCTGTCACTAGCAAATTATCTTCAACCAAGCGAAAATAACTAGCAAAATACCTTACATCTGTCACTAAAGATGTAATAGGAATATTCCCGGTTAAGTCACCTCGTCTTGTCATTGCTGCCAAATACTCTCTCAAAGTTTGGCGACTAATCCATAAATCAATACCTTGTTCTGTAAGCGCTTGTAGTCGTTCTGTCGCTTGTACATGAAATGGCGACAAGGCTAGATTTGCATAAACTAAAATATTCGTATCGATAAATACAGAGCTATTAGTCGTTTGCATAAAGGTCTTCCCTACGGAAAGTTAAACTTTCCGAGACTAATCCTACAGGATAGGCAGAAAATTTGAGAGGCGTTTTCTTTTCTTTCTTCTCTGTTTCTTCAGCCAAAGGCTTTTCATCAATTACTATTACCACCTGATGCTCGCCCTCTGGAATATCCAATGGTAATTGCGCTGTCATTTTACCATCTTTGCTAACTGTGGCAATTGTTTCTATACTTTTCATCTCATTCCTCTTCGTTCAATCCATTACAGCTAACACAGCTTTCGGCAATAACTTATCTTTAAACCAAACAATTCTGGCGGGAACATCATTTAATTTTACTCCCGCCTTTTCTAAATTAAGTCGCTCGGAAATTGCCAAAATCAAGTCATCACGTCCAGCCCGCCGCACCTGAGAAAACTTCTTTTGTAAATATTCTGGCCGCCAATAACCAACAATTTCTAATAAAAAGGTGCGTCCATCAGCATGAACTAAGCGAAAATCGGGAATCATCACACTACCAGGAATCGGTATCAAATCAACTTCTCGCTCTAACGCCCAACCACTTTTCAACGCATCCCATTTATCTGCAAAGGATGCTTCTAGCATACTATCGTAGGGCTTACCTGGTGGATAATGGGATACCAAACCACATTCAGAATTGAGAGTGAAACGTCCAGTTTTCCAAGCATTTGTATAAGCGTCGCGGGTTTGAAGAATGGAAGAAAGACTCCATTTAGTAACGTGAAGTAAAGCCGGAATAAGTTTAGCGATCGCTAACCCATATCGCGTACTAGGATTAAACAAACTCGTCGGCCCATCTATCGTAATTGTAAACCCGTGGTCAGCATCACCCTCAATATAAGCCATCAATTGAAACAACTTTAAATAGCGAAACAACAGCTTATATTCTCCCGGAACATTGCGATGAGCATTTAACACCAGTTGACTGGCCTTATAAAACACACCCTGCACCTGAGATAAGTTATATCGATTTAACACATCTGGCGCTGTTGGTGCATCAAAAACAGTCAAAATTTTATTCTCAGATAAATCAGCATATAGTCCATTGCGAACCTGTTCTAATAAAACTTCTCGTTCAAGTTCTTGAGTTAACTCATCAGCAATTTTACTCAGAGTAACTTGGGTAGATTCTCGACTAGAAACAGACTTTGCAGCCAGAGAAAACACCCGTTCTCTTAACATTTGTGGTTCCAAAGGACTAACCACCTCAAAAGTACAAAAACTACTTTTGAGAATATAAGCTAATCCTCGCTTCACCCGATAATCTGTAGAATCTCCTTCAAAATCAGTCAGTTGTCGCTCAAGCACACCTTGAGTTTTCCCCACCGCCGATTGAAAATAATTAATTAACTCAATCGCCAAATCCGAAGTTTTCTGATCAATCTTCAGTCTCTTCGGAATGATCTCCTCCCCGTTTTGGCGATGCATCAGTAAGTCTGTCGGTAACATCTGCTGAATTTTGGATTTTAGATTTTGAACTTCCGGTTGAATAATTAATCTCTAACTGTTCCGCAGCCTTCAAACTCCGTTCCTTCCCACTCCCATACACAACCTGTAACTTCCCTTTCCTCTCTTTTTCTCCCCCTGCTTCCCCTGCTTCCCCTGCTCTCCTCTCCCCTCTCCGCCTAGCCGAAGTCCCCTCTTCACTAGTATCCTCCGCCACCACCTCATATAAAATCGCCTGCTTATTCTCAATATTCCCCTTCCGTAAAATCCTCCCCAAGCGCTGAGTATACTCCCTAGCCGAACCCGTCCCCGATAAAATAATTGCAACAGTTGCCGCAGGGACATCAACCCCTTCATTCAACACATGAGAAGCAACCAAAGTATTATATTTACCCTCTCGAAACTTTGTTAATATCTCATGCCGTTCTTTCACAGGTGTTTGATGAGTAATTGCCGGAATTAGCAACTCTTGAGAAATGCGATAAACCGTTGCATTATCAGCAGTAAAAATCAAAATTCGTGCTGGATAATGTTCTGCCAATAAATTAATTAAAATTCGCAACTTCCCATCAGTACCCAAAGCGATATCTTTCGCTTCTCGGTGTGCTAACATCGCCCTACGTCCAGATTGCGATCGCGCGCTCATTTGCACGAACATTTGCCAACCTTGCAAACTTCCCAAAGAAATCTTTGATTGCTTCAAAAAGTCATTGCGGGTTTGAATTAACTGGTTGTATCTTTCCCGCTCAAGTTGCGATAACTTTACCTTAATTTGAACAATTTCATGCTCTGCTAACGCCTTCCCCGCTAAATCTTCGGCGCGTTTGCGATATACTTCTTGTCCAATGAGGATATTTAAATCGGCGTGCTTACCATCAGTGCGTTCCGGTGTGGCGGAGAGTCCCAGACGATAAGGTGCGATCGCATATTCGGCAATTACTCGATTAAAATCTGTCGGTAAATGATGACATTCATCAAAAACAATCAACGCATATTGATTTCCCAACGTTTCAGCGTGAATTGCGGCACTATCATAAGTTGCAACTAAAATAGCCGTTCTATCCCGCGAACCACCCCCCAGCAATCCCACCTCAGCATCAGGGAAAGCCGCAACTAAATGTGCATACCACTGATGCATTAAATCCAAAGTAGGCACTACAATCAACGTCGTGCGTGGTGTTGACTGCATCGCCATTTGCGCTAAATAAGTCTTTCCCGCCGCCGTGGGAAGCACAACCACCCCTTGTCTACCCGCCAGTTTCCAAGCCGCTAGCGCTTCAGTCTGGTGGGGATAGGGTTCCATTTCTAGGGTAGGAACCAAATCTATAGGATAAAATTCCTTGGCCTCATCGATAAAATAAACATCTTCCGCTTGTAGTGCTTCTACTAGCGATCGGTATTTAACTGCTGGAATGCGGAATTTTTCAACTCTATCATCCCATGTAGCGTAGTCCATCCAACCCTTACCACGTGGTGGTGGATGCAAAATTAATGTGCCACGATCAAAATTTAATGTAGGGGTACGAGCCATTTGAGAGTGCTGAGTGAGGAGTTAGGAGTTAGGAGTTAAGAGTTATTCTCCCTCATCCCCCCACTCCCTTGATTACTAATAACGTAAAAAGTGCATGATTAATCCAAATACCTCTGACAAAACTCAACTAGATGCGCTCATGAGTCAAGGGATGTCCCATTGGCAAATGAGCAGTAGCCTTGGCGAATCTTACAAAGAACAGCGACAGCGCTTCCTGCTTAAGCGATTGCAATTGCAGGCTCAGATTATGCTGATTTCTGGCTTAACTTTGATTACTTTTTTCCTTTGGGCAAATTCACAGGTACAAGGCAAGATATACGCCTTTAAAATCGGTATTGCAGTAGAAATATTCACACTCATTTGTTGGGGTTTATGTAAAACCTCTATAGGTCGTCGTTACCCAAACCTAATTTTTTTGAGTTTATGTTGGTCTGTAACTTGTGCAATCCAAATTGATGTTGCTTTACTGTTTAATAGTCTAGAACCTAGAACCAATTTCTGGAATTTGATGTTTCTCACTCAGGCTACAATCGTTCCAGTACAATGGTGGCTACATTTAATAGCACAACTTGGGACAATTAGTTGCTATCTAATTTTATATTTATCGTATAATCCCTTATTAAAAAACCCATCAGCTTTTTATATTGAGCAGGGCTTATATTTCTTTTGGACTTGCATAATTTGTGTTTTCTCTGTATATTTATACGAACGCTTGCGAAAAAAAGAATTTTACGCCCGTAGGGCAATGGAACTAGCACAGCAAAAATCAGAACGGCTGTTACTAAATATTCTGCCAGAGATGATTGCAGAACAATTAAAACAACAACCGACGACTATTGCCGACAGCTTTCTGGAAGTTACGGTGCTATTTGCTGATATTGTTGGCTTTACAGAGCTTTCAAGTCGTACATCTCCTGCGGAGTTAGTTGAGTTATTAAATACAATTTTCTGTTTGTTTGACCAATTAGCAGAACGTCATGGTGTAGAGAAAATTAAGACTATTGGTGATGCATATATGGCTGTTGCCGGGTTGCCAAATCAATCTAACAATCATGCTCCAGCGATCGCTAATATGGCATTGGATATGCAAAAGGCTGTAGCTACGTTTAACGAAGAAAATAACCAATCCTTTTGCATTCGTATTGGCATTAGTACTGGGCCAGTAGTCGCAGGGGTGATTGGGCTGAAAAAGTTTGCCTACGACCTTTGGGGAGATACAGTCAATACAGCTAGTAGAATGGAATCTCATGGTATTGCAGGTAGTATCCAGGTTTGTGAAGCAAGTTATCAGCTTTTAAAGGATAAGTACTTATTGGAGAAACGAGGTTTAATTCAAGTTAAAGGTAAAGGTGAAATGATGACTTATATACTCAAGGAAATTAATTCAAAAACTTAATAGACAGAATTCAGAATTCAGAATTCAGGATTCAGAATTCTGAATCCTGAATATTGTGGGGTGGGAAAGATGCCATTGGTGTCAACTTAAACTGGAAATAGCTTAACTGTTGGCTTCCATGCCCGCCCGGAAATAAATTTTTTTTGGGCTAATAGCTTAAGTCTACTTCAGTAGACTGGAGATTTTTAGTCATCTTCAGATGACTTTAGCTATGAGACGGGAATTTCAATTCCCGGCGGACAAGCGGTTTCACGTTAAGTTGACACTTATGGCAAGATGCCCAGTCCACAAGAGTTAATTGGATATTTTTTATTTGAAAGTCTCTAATATGACTTCAATTCATACTGAATTCTGACTACTAAGTTCTGAATTCTTCTGAATAAATCTCTACTGTTTGACAGAGACTCAAAAACAAAACATATATAATAAAAACGATAATTATAATTATTAGATTATTTAAGCTTTGCTAAATCTAAGCTTTACTACTTTAGATAGATTCGCAGCAAGTAACTGCTTAGGTGTGTATTTTTTTGATGCATAATAGGTGTTGAGCGATGACTATAACAGGCTATGCTTACGCATTTTCTAGCTGATTTTGGGAATAATCCTTTAGCTAGCTGCATAAAAGGAGAAGCTACATTGAAAGGAATACGTTCCCTTCTAGCACCCTATGCTGTGGCACTATTAGCTGTTGGTAGCGGATTACTACTAACACTATTGCTACAGCCACTACTGAAACCAACTATTTTTCTGCTGTTTTTTGCTGCCGTGGCGCTTAGTGCCTGGTATGGCGGTATAGAAGCAGGGTTACTGGCTACTACTTTGTCTACTTTAGCCGTCAGCTACTTTTTCTTAGAGCCAGTGTTTTCGCTCTTGGTTGCGAGTCTAGACAGCATACGACGCTTAGGCTTATTTGTACTGGTGACAACATTCATCACCTTGCTGAACTCAGAGTTACGCACTGCCAAACAACATCTGCAAACGAGTTTGCAGAAGCGACAGGTGAGTGAGGCAAGGTTTAGAAGGTTGGTAGAGTCCAACATCATTGGGGTAATTGTAGCCAATATGGACGGGGCGATCGCAGAAGCTAACGATGTTTTTTTAGAAATGGTAGGTTATTCGCGGGAGGATTTATTAGCAGGGCGAGTTCGATGGCGCGATATGATACCACCAGAATATCTTGAAGCTAACAATAATGCGATCGCAGAACTCAAAACTAAAGGCGTGTGTCAGCCCTTTGAGAACCAATACATCCGCAAAGATAACAGCCGCGTTCCCATCCTATTAGGTTGCGCTTTGTTAGAAAATACTCCAGAGGATGTTATCTGTTTTGTACTTGATTTAAGCCAACGCAAACAAGTAGAGCAAGCTCTTTCCAAAAGCGAAGAACGTTACCGCGCTTTTTTAGAGCATAGTTCAGAAGGTATTTGGTGCATCGAACTGGAAGTACCAATTTCGCTAGATTGCCCAGAAGATGAACAAATTCAACATTTTTACCAATATGTTTACTTAGCAGAATGCAACAATGTGATGGCACAGATGTATGGCTGTTCTAGTGCCGAAGAAATTATTGGTGTCAGACTAGGAGACTTTCTTGTTCCCTCCGATCCACATAATATTGCATACCTGCGTAATTTTATCCGTTCTAACTACCGACTAATTGATGCTGAGTCTCATGAAATAGATAAGCAAGGTAATTCCAAATATTTTTTGAATAATCTAGTGGGAATTGTCGAAAATGGCTTTTTAGTCAGGGCGTGGGGAACTCAACGCGACATTACAGAACGCAAACAAGCAGAAGCAGCACTGCGTCAACGAGAAGATGAACTACGCCTGATTACAAATGCTGTACCCGTCAAGATTTCTTATGTTGATAGTAAGCAGCATTATCGTTTTAATAATAAAGGATATGAAGACTGGTTTGGGCTTCCTACTTCCGAAATTTCTGGTAAACACATCAGAGAAGTTTTGGGAGAGTCAGTTTATCAATCAATCCTTCCTTACGTAGAAACAGTACTCTCAGGAGAGCAAGTAACTTACGAAACCCAATTATCCGATAAAGATGGCAAAAACCATTACGTGAATGTTACTTACGTTCCACAATTCAGTCAGCAAGAGAAAGTAGAAGGATTTGTTGTCCTAAGTACAGATATTACACTTCAGAAGTTAGCAGAGCAAGAACGCGAACGACTGCTTGAGCGCGAACAAGCCGCACGCGCCGATGCAGAAACAGCAAACCGAATGAAGGATGAGTTTCTGGCTACACTTTCTCATGAACTCCGTACACCACTAAATGCTATACTGGGTTGGTCACAGATACTTAGAAGACGCAAGTTTGATGAAAATCTTACTGGTAGAGCATTAGAAACAATTGAGCGTAACAGTAGATCCCTGACACAACTGATTGAAGATGTACTAGATGTGTCACGGATTATTAGAGGTACACTTCATCTAAGCATGGAGCAAGTAAAACTTGCAACACTTATAGAGGCAGCAATTGATACTGTGTATCCAGCAGCCCAGGCGAAAGAGATTAGTATCAAGTGTAGATTCGACCCAGAAGTAGAGGTAGTTGTGGGTGATGTCAACCGCTTGCAACAGGTTGTGTGGAATTTGCTCTCCAACGCCGTCAAGTTTACACCCAAAGGCGGAAGAGTTGATGTGCAATTGGAGCGGATTGAATCTTGCGTGCAAATTCAGGTGAGTGATACGGGAGGGGGAATTGCTGCCGAATTCCTACCCTATGTATTTGAACGCTTTCGTCAAGCAGATAGTTCTAGCACGCGATCGCATGGTGGACTAGGATTAGGATTAGCGATCGTCCGCCACTTGGTAGAATTACATGGTGGTACAGTCTGCGCCAAAAGTCCAGGAATTGGACAAGGGGCAACATTCGTTGTCAGTCTACCAATGAAAACTATTTAGAAATTTGTGATTCCAAGAATTCAGCAATAGTGTAGGAGTATGTCACTAGACTTTCAAGCTAGTTATGAGTTATGAGTTAATTCAAAACTCTCAGCTTGATTAAGATGTCTAAAGAATTCGCAATTGGTAGTAAAGTCCGGGTTGTGGCGCTACCAGCCTACGTCAAAACTGCTGAACCCATGCCTATGCTGCGCCCTCCTAATGTGATTCACATTGGCGAAGAAGGCATAGTCATTGACCGTAGACCCGGTGGATATTGGGGTATTCGCTTTACTAGGGGGGCTTTTCTCTTAGATAGTCAATACATCGAAAGCACAGATAGCCCTTCCGAATCTAATTTAGAATGAGATTTCTCGCGACCAAGAATTGTAAACTTGTGTAAAGTTGTGATTCTGGTTTGTACCATGATTTCCCGCCGCACTTTTTTAAGCATATTATTTGCCAGCTGTATTTCTATCATCAGCTGGCTGAATTTCACTACTGCTGCGAATGCCCTTGGTGGTAAACTTCCGGCCATTAATCAACCCGCACCAGAGTTTACTTTGCCAACCAACACAGGTGATGGCAAAATTTCCCTCTCTGACTTGCGCGGTAAATGGCTAGTTCTCTACTTTTATCCTAAAGACTTCACCTCTGGTTGTACTATAGAAGCTCGTCGTTTTCAGCAAGACTTACCCCAATACCTCGAAAAAAATACCCAAATTATTGGCGTTAGTGCTGATGACATTGATTCTCATGCCAAATTTTGTGATTCAGAGGGACTAAAATTTCCCCTGTTGGCTGATACTGATGGTTCAGTAAGTAAAGCTTATGGTTCTTGGCTGGGCTTTTTATCTATGCGTCATAGTTTTATCATCGATCCTCAAGGTGTCTTGCGCGAGACTTTTGTCAAAGTCAACCCAACCATTCACAGTTCAGAAGTGCTGGCACGATTAGAAAAATTGCAGTCAGCGGCTTCTGCATAAAAGAGAAAAGGTTAAAGGGGAAAGGGGAAAGGGGAAAGGGATGAACAGGTCGCGCCACTTACGGGCGTTAGCGCAGCGGGACGAAGTACGGTTTTTACCTTCCTCATAAAATTTGGATTATTTTGCGCCACTTGTGGGCGTTAGCGGAGCGGGACGCAGTACGGTTTTTACCTTTCCCCCTTCCCCTTCTTCATAAAAAATAAGGGGCTTAAGCCCCTTGTCTCACCAAGACTAATTTTGTGCAGCTTTACCAAGAATTGGTATTCAATCCTTTAATTGACGATAAACCCATATTTTTTGAGTACAGTTTTGGCTTGACTACCAGATAAAAACTGGACAAACTCCTTAGCGGCAGAAGCATTTTTACTGCTCTTGAGTACAGCTATTGGATAGACAATTGGTGAGTGAAACTTATCATCGGCAGCAACTACGACTTTTACCTTGTTGGAAATTTTGGCATCAGTTGCATAAACTAAACCTGCTTCGGCGTTACCACTTTCTACTGCTGCCAAAACTTGACGCACATTGTTAGCAAAGACTAATTTTGACTTGACGCGATCGTAAATTTTCAATTTCTTTAATACTTGCTCTCCATATTGACCAGCGGGTACACTTCTAGGCTCACCGATCGCAATTTTTTTAATCTTACTATCTGTTAAATTGTAAAAACTAGTGATGCCAACAACATCCTGAGCCACAATCAAGACTAGACGGTTATTTGCTAAGTTAGTACGGCTACCTGGCAGCAATAGTCCTTTTTCTTCCAAGGCATCAACTTGCTTTTTGCCGGCAGAGACAAAAATATCCGCTGGCGCACCTTGTTCAATCTGTTGTTGCAACGCACCAGAAGCCCCAAAGTTATAACTAATATTGATATTTGATTTACTTTGTTGGTACAAAGGCTTAATTTCTTCCAACGCCTCTTTTAAGCTGGCAGCTGCGGACACAAGTATGTTGGTGTTTGACTGTGCTATTACAGGAGAAGGAGTAACTAATGGTAAACCAATTGCTAACAGCCAGCCAGCAACTACTATACCCAGGAAACCAAAAATTTGTCTTCTTTTCATAAAAAATGCGTTTGAAAGGTTTCTTCCATAAAATTGATGCTAGGTAAAATAGTACCAAATATACCAACATCTAACCAACTATATCGGTAAAAATATGCCTAGAAAAGAACAAGGGTGGGTCACATTCCAAACCTCAGAAGAAGAGCGAAAGATTTTGGAAGAGTTTTGCGGTCAGTCTCAGCGAACCAAGACCGAGATTCTTCGGGAATTGGTACGTGGTCTTAATCAACATTCTTCATCATCAAACTCGCTAGCAAATATAAACACAGAAGAGCAAGATATCTACACTCAAATACCTGAGATCGAAATTAGTATTCAAAAGAAACCACTCAAAGTTAGCTCCCGCAATATTCTTAAGGGTGTTGTGAAGCGAGTTGTCACTGGAGCTGTTAATAGTGAGGTGACGCTGGAGATTGTTCACAAAGTTGAGTTAACTTCGATTATCACCAGAGTATCGGTAGAAGAGTTGGATTTGTCTGAAGGGAAAGAGGCTTATGCCGTTATTAAGTCCAACGATATAGTTATTGCCAGAGAATAGGCTGTGATAATGTTTCTGAACAACTTAGCATTGAGTAGTAGCGTGACAAGGCTAAAATGTTGCAAAAAAATTGTAGGTTGGGGAGCAACTGCATTGCGCGGTCTCCCCTCGTTGTAGTTAAGTGGCGTTGGAGGCTTTGCCAAAGCCAACATCCTGATATATTTTGGGTGGAGTAAAGCGCAACCAAACCTATGTCTAATGCACTAGACGCGATAAATCGCCCTCTCTACAATTGTTTTGGGCTTATCTAAACTTAACGTGAATTCGACAAACCTTTCCCTGCTTTGCAATAGCAATACTCAAAACTATTTCAAACAGATCCAGTCGCCTTCTACTTGAGCGATCGCACCACCAGGAAATGGATCGGTTTGCGATCGGTTGGGCGCTATAATTAAGGCTGTTAATTTTTCAATGTGTTCAAAACTGGGCGCATCAGTCAATATTTGCTGCAACACCTGACGCATCACCCGACGTTGCAACGCTAGTGGTGCTTTCTGCAATACCCGACGATTTAACCTCAAGGGAAGAAGAGTAAGGGAATTTTTTTCATCCCCAATACCCAATGCCCCATCCCGCAACTCCTGGGCAGCTTTTTCTAAATATTCTACTTCTGCTTGCAGTAGTTCTGCTGTTTGGGCTAAGGCTGATTCTACTTGAGGGTTGAAATTATCTCGTAAATATGGTATTAATTCTTGGCGAATGCGGTTGCGGGCATATTGCAAATCTTGATTGGTGGAATCTTCCCATATTGGTAATTGAAATTCTTGACAAAATTGCTCTGTTTGTGAACGAGTAATTTCTAAAAGTGGACGCACTAACACAATGTCTGTAGTTAGAGGACGTTGCCAAGTCAGGGCTTGTAAGCCATCAGCACCAGTACCGCGAATTAAATTGTAGAGGAGAGTTTCGGCGCGATCGCTAGCTGTGTGTCCTGTAACTATATATTGAAAATTATTTGCTTGGGCGATCGCACTTAAAGCTTGATAGCGCCAATCGCGTGCAGCAGCTTCACTATTTATCGGTTTGTTTGCTGTTTCTAAATAAAACGATACACCCCAAATTTTCGCTAAATTTTCGACGTGAAGAGCATTAGCTTCGGAGTCAGAACGCCAGCGATGATCGCAGTGAGCAATACCTAAATACCATCCCCATTTGGATTGTAAATCTAAAAGTAATTTGATTAAACACAAAGAATCTTGTCCGCCGGAGACAGCGACTAATAGACGCTGGTTGCGTTCAAATAAGTGGCGCGATCGGATGGTGCGATGGATTTTTGCGTGTAGGGGAGTCCATACCATTTTTTTTTCAGCGCGCACACAAAGATAATTTTCTATTATATCTGTGTAGATAAGCTTTAGTATTAGTTTTTACCTTCCTTTAGTTGCTGCCGAAGATCGTCGAGCGGAGAGTTTTCCCGTTTGATTTCAGTTTCATCAGGGCAAAATTCTAGGCTGACTCTAATTTTACCTGTTCGCCATTGTTGACCGGGTATTAAAACACAACATTCAAATCCTTCTCCAAATACTCTTGATCCTGACGACATACAATGTTCAGCCCAAATTTTCTTGATTTCCTTTAATAACTGAAACACTATTTGAGTGCGGGGTAAATTTTCAAATACTTCTTGGTGAAAATGCACAACATCATCATCAGGATTTAGAGGCTCCCATTGATCATTCATAGTCAATCTCCTGTAACTAAATCTATAGTTCCCAAAAGATAGGAATTAATTGGAACTTCTCATAGTTTTTGGATTTGACTTGCATTAACTGGAGTCTGAACCATATTGTTCATCTGCTAAAAAAGGACTTAGGGATTTCTAAGAAATAAATTATCCATCTTGTGGGGTGGGCATCCTGCCCGCCCTGAATATGGGACGGGTGTTAGCGTAGCGGCACGCAGTGCGGACACCCATCCCACAAGAAAATTTCGGATGTTTTTTTATTTGTTAGTCCCTTAAAGTAATTTGTAATTGATAATGACGCTCCTACATTGCTAACGTAACTCGTAATTTTTGAAAGTCAGATTCAATCTGGGTTTCCAGGTTTGCATCTGTTGCCTTATTTTAGACAATTGCCATAACACAAACTAAATAATTTAGAAATCCTTTCTTCTTTGCGCCTTTGCGCCTTTGCGTGAGATAAAAATACTGTATAAATTCGCAGGTAACTTTATGACAGAAATTCAAATCGGAATCGAAGGTGAAGGCGCACCAGCAGCAGCCGAGGCTTTGCTAGAAATTCCTGGAATATCGGGAACCTACGAAGTCCCAAACCAAAAAGAGGCAACTCTAGCAGCGATCGCTACTATTATCGGTATTGTCGGCGGTGCTGCGGCTTTAGCTGAACAAATTCGCAAATGGTATCAAGAATGGCATCAATCCCATCCAGGGAAGCAATTTGATGTCATAATTCTTGACCCTGAGACTGGAAACAGGATTTTACTTGAAGAAGCTACTATAGAGGAAATCACGGAAATCCTCAAATCTATCAGCAAATAAGTGCAAACTATCCGCATTCAACTTCGGGAAAGTACGCAGGAAACAGTTGAACTCAGGTATTGGCTACCTCAAATAAAGCACTATGAATCACGTCGCCTGAAATTAGCAGAAATCGCTGATTTTCTCAAGCAAGGCGATCGCGATTATTATAAACTGCTGCCCAATTTATCAGGAATCGGGAAGCAGTTATTTTTTTGGTTGGATGGGGATGGACGGTGGTTGAGTCGGGGAATTGCTAACTGTCGCGGTGAGGGGTTGGTAATTGCCATTGATACTGATAAAAAACTGGCACATCTACCTTGGGAAGTGCTGCATGATGGTGAGGATTTTTTGGTGAAGCGGGTTAATCCAGTGGTGTTACCTCTGCGCTGGATTGAGAAAGAAACAGAACCGTTTTCTGTGGAACCACGACAATTGCGAGTATTGTTTATGGCAACCGACCCGGAAGATGTGCAACCAAAGTTAGAGTTTGAACAGGAAGAGGCGAGAATTCTGGCAGATACGCGAGATTTTGCTGTAGATTTGCGGGTGGAAGAAAGCGGTTGCGTTAGCGAATTGGGTAAGGTGTGGAGTCGCTATTTTAATGACTTTGATGTGTTTCACCTCACAGGACACGCCTCAATTAAAGATGAAGCACCTTATACGCCTTACTTTATCACTGAGACGGAAATTGGCGATCGCCACGAAACCACAGCCGCAGAACTGGCGGAAGTCTTTCGGTTTCGCTTTCCTAAGTTGGTGTTTTTATCTGGGTGTCGGACTGGACAAGCCGCAGATAAAGGGGCTGTCCCTTCAATGGCTGAGGCACTAATTGCACAAGGCGCTAGGGCGGTTTTAAGTTGGGGGCGGCCTGTGGAAGATCGGACAGCTACAGCCGCCGCCGCGCACCTTTACGGGAAATTGGCAGCCGGATATCAATTAGCTGAAGCACTCGCTAGCACTTACCAGCAGTTGTTTAAACAGAATGTACGTGACTGGCATTTGTTGCGGTTATATGTCCAAGGAGAATGTCCGGGTGCGTTGGTGGAAGTGTCGGGAGATGTGCCACCCTCTGCGCCAGAACCTGCATACCAACAGTTTTTAGATCCCGATACCCAACAGGTGCGGGTGGCGAAACCCTCTGAGTTTGTTGGGAGACGGCGGACTTTGCAACGTTGTCTCAAAGCTATTCGCACTTCATTAGGGGTACTAATTCACGGACTGGGGGGTGTGGGTAAGAGTACTGTGACGGCGCGACTTCTGGAAAGGATGGTTGGCTATCACAGGCTGGTGAACTTTCGCCAACTCGATGAGGACAAACTGCTCAAAACCCTGGCTGAACAATGTACCTCGGAACGGGGGCATGAAATTCTCAATGGCAAGTTACCCTTGATGCAGCGCCTCACCAAGTTTTTCACTGAAGGACTGAATACCAAAGAACAGCGCTTTGCCTTTGTGCTGGATGACTTTGAGGCTAATTTGGATTTACGAAATGGGGTTTATGTCTTGCAACCACAAGTTGTGAATGTACTGCTGGCGTTGCTGAAGGCGATGCAAAATTCCCAACTTCCCCACAAGGTAATTATTACCTGTCGCTACAATTTCACTTTGTCGGAACTGAATCCTCGTCTGTACCGCGAACCTCTGGGGGCTTTGGCTGGGGCAGATTTAATTAAAAAGTATAATCATCTGGATTCGTTTAATGGCAGTTGGCAATTTCAGCCAGATTTGCCCGAACGTGCCAAACAAGCAGCTGATGGAAATCCTCGGCTGTTGGAATGGTTAGATAAGATTTTGCAAAATTCCCCGAAGTCGCCGGAAGCGGAGAGGGGAGTTGAGATGATTCTGCAAAAGATGGCAGATAAGGAAAAGGAATTTCGTGAGGATATTTTGGCTGAAGAATTGCTGAAGCAGCAAACTCCAGCTTTGCGTCTTATGCTGGGGAAGTTGTTGGTGTATGAGTTACCTGTTCCTCAAGCTGCGATTTCCCCGATTTGTGAGGATATCTCAAGTTGGGAAAGTCATATTCAACGCGCTGAAATTTTGGGTTTGTTGGAAGTTACCCTCACCAACAACACTGAGAGGTTGTATCGTGTTCCCCGGATTTTGTCACCGTTGCTTGAGTTTCCAGAAAACCCCAAGGGTGAAGAGTTGTATAAACAAGCTGCACAAATTTTGTATCGTCTGTGGTGGGAGGCGGGAACTGCTACGGAAGCACAAAGTTTAGAAATTCATCGCTTGGCTTTGTTGGGGAAGGATGAAGGAATTGCGGGGAAAATAGCTAGTTCATTGGCGATATACTTGCGGGATCAAAGTCGATTTCGGGAAGCAATACATTTGTGCAAATCAACCTTAAAAATTACTAAAAATCATAGTGTTATCAGAGAAATTGCTTATTGTGAACACCAAATGGGTGAGGTTGAGCAAGCATTAAACTATTACCAACAAGCTTTAAATCTTTGTCCCGCAGAAGACGAACAAGAATTAGCATCAATTTATCATTGTTTAGGGATACTGAAAGCCAATAAAGGGGAAGTAGAAGAAGCGTTCGGACTTTTCTATCAGTCTTTGGAAATAACTGAACGCATTGGATATGTCCAAGGCAAAGCATCGACGTTGCAATGTCTGGCAAATATCTACGCCAACAAAGGGGAAATGGAACAAGCGCTCGGACTTTTCAATCAGTCTTTGGAAATCAATGAACACATTGGAAATGTCAAAGGCAAAGCAGCAACATTGCATAATCTCGCAGATATCTACGCCAACAAAGGGGAAGTGGATGAAGCGATCGCACTTTTAAATAAGTCTTTGGAAATAAATGAACGCATTGGAAATGTCCAAGGCAAAGCGGCAACGTTGCACAATCTCGCAGGTATTTACGCTAACAAAGGGGAAGTAGAGCAAGCGATTGCACTTTTCAATCAATCTTTGGAAATAGAAGAACGCATTGGAAATGTCCAAGGCAAAGCGGCAGCGTTGCACAATCTCGCAGGTATTCACTCTAACAAAGGGGAAGTAGAGCAAGCGATTGCACTTTACAATCAGTCTTTGGAAATAAAAGAACGCATTGGTGATGTCCAAGGCAAAGCAGTGACGTTGCACCAACTCGCAGCTATCTACGTCAACAAAGGGGAAGTTGATAAAGCGATCGCACTCTACAATCAGTCTTTGGAAATAAAAGAACGCATTGGTGATATCCAAGGTAAAGCGTCGACGTTGCACAATCTGGCAGGTATCTATGCCGACAAAGGGGAATTGGAGGAAGCGATCGCACTTTACAATCAGTCTTTGGAAATAAACGAACGCATTGGTAATGTCCAAACGAAAGCGGCGACGTTGCACCAACTGGCAAGTATCTACGCCAACCAAGGGGAAATAGAGCAAGCGATTGCATTTTTCAATCAGTCTTTGGAAATAAAAGAACACATTGGTAATGTCCAAGGCAAAGCGGCGACATTGCACTATCTAGGATATATCTACGCCAACAAAGGGGATATGGATGAAGCGATCGCACTTTTCAATCAGTCTTTGGAAATAAGTGAACGTATTGGGGATGTCCAAACCAAAGCGGCGACGTTGCACTGGCTGGGACGTATCTACGCCAATAAAGGGGATATGGATGAAGCGATCGCACTTTTCAATCAGTCTTTGGAAATAAGTGAACGCATTGGTGATGTCCAAACCAAAGCAGTGACGTTGCAATGTCTGGAATATCTACGCCAACAAAGGGGAAGTGGATGAAGCGATCGCACTTTACAATCAGTCTTTGGAAATAAAAGAACGCATTGGTGATGTCCAAGGCAAAGCCGCGACGTTGCACAATCTGGGGCATATCTACGCTAATAAAGGGAATGTAGATGAAGCGATCGCACTCTACAATCAGTCTTTGGAAATAACAGAACGCATTGGAAATGTCGCAGGTAAAGCCGTGACGTTGCACAATCTGGGACATATCTACGCTAATAAAGGGAATGTAGATGAAGCGATCGCACTTTACAATCAGTCTTTGGAAATATTTGAACGTATTGGTAATGTCCGAGACAAAGTGACGACGTTGCACAATTTAGCAGCTATCTACGCCGAAAACGGGAAGTGGATGAAGCGATCGCACTTTTTAATCAGTCTTTGGAAATATTTGAAGGCGTTGGTGATGACCAAGGCAAAGCAATGACTCTGTGGTGGTTAGGACATTTGGCAGAACAGCAGGGTGAATACACTAAAGCGATATCCTATTTGCAACCAGCTTTAGAGATTTTGCAGCGATTGAAGTCACCGGATGCTGAAAGTGTGAGTGCAAGTCTTGATAGGATAATTCGTAATTCGTAATTCGTAATTACTGAAAGATTTTTGTCTCACGCAGAGGCGCAGAGAAGAACGCGAGAATGTGATTTAGAGAACTCCACAGAATGATTGAGGAGATGATTGACGCCTATGGTTCCAATACTTCTCGAGTTTTGCATTTTTAACTCGGAATCGGGTTTGGGTTAAAGGTTTTTTCTTTCCCTTTTCCCTTTCCCCTTTCCCCTTTCCCCCTTAACCGAGAAGTATTGAGAGTGAAACCCCCGCTTTCTAGTCGTGGGGAGAGGTCAAACTAACCTGGAGCATTACGTAACAACCTTTGGGTATCATAATACTCAGGTATAAGTTAGTTTGCAATACTTAATGTTCGAGAAGCTAATAATTAGATTTTAATGGTATTGTGATTTCCAGTACATCTTTTTTTGGATTGATCGTGTACGCTCTATCTGCTGGGTAAAATTACTAGATAAATTTATGGTAATTCAATCGCCAAGCAGCAGCATCCCTAATTCTGCTGTGGTATTAACTTTACTTACAGTTCGGTTATTTGATTTTTCGGCAAGTTTGATTGCTAGAGAGCATTCCATAATTACATTCAGCGTGTAGCAAGATGTGAATGCCTGAGTGCTTGACACGAATACCTCAAAGTTTTACGGGGAAAAGATTTTATCGATATGCTATTCGAGCATTTTTCGGATTTAGGGACTAACAAGAAATAAATTATCCATCTTTTGGAGCGAGCAGCATTCGACTGATAGCTCATGCCGAAGTCTGCTGAATATGGAATGGGTGTTTTCACCCATCCCACAAGAAAAATTTGGGATGTTTTTTATTTGAAAGTCCCTTAACGCAATAGAAAAGAAAAAAATATATGAGTACAACACGCAAATTTCGTTTAGGTGCATTCATTCAAGCCACCGGACACCATGTCTCTGCTTGGCGGCATCCCGATTCACAAGCAGATGCAGGACTGAATTTCGAGCATTACAAAGAAATTACCCAGACTGCTGAACGCGGCTTATTTGATGCAGTTTTCTTGGCGGATAGTCCAGGAGTTTGGGGCGGCGCTCCAGAAACTCAGCATCGTAACGGTAAAATCGCCCATTTCGAGCCAGTCACCCTGTTCTCGGCCTTGTCCTCTGTAACCCAAAACATCGGCTTCATTTCCACCGCCTCGACCACTTATGAAGAACCCTATACCCTGGCACGTAAGTTTGCTTCCCTAGACCACTTGAGCAAAGGCCGGGCGGGGTGGAATGTAGTTACTACAGGCAATGAGAATGCTGCACTTAATTTCGGACTTGAGCATCACCCAGAACACAGTCAGCGTTATGAACGTGCTGAAGAGTTCGTGGAAGTGGTGAAAGGTCTATGGGATAGTTGGGAAGACGATGCTTTTATCCGTGACAAAGAATCTGGAATCTATTTTGACCCGGATAAACTGCATACATTGAACCACAAAGGCAAATATTTCTCTGTCAAAGGGCCGCTAAACGTCGGTCGTCCGCCCCAAGGCTACCCGGTGATTGTCCAGGCTGGAGCCTCTGAATCAGGACGAGATTTAGCTGCACGTACTGCTGAGGCGATTTTCACCGCCAATCAAACCCTAGCTGATGCCCAGGAATTTTATGCTGATATCAAAGGTAGGCTAGCACAATATGGGCGATCGCCAGACGATCTAAAAATTATGCCTGGAGCTTTCCCAATCATTGGCCGTACTGAAGCAGAAGCTCAAGAGAAATACGAATTTCTGCAATCGTTAATCCATCCTGATGTCGCTTGGGGCATTTTAAAGAACTATTACAAAGGTGTGGATTTATCGAAATATTCTTTAGATGATGTGGCTCCCGAACTACCCAGCGACACCAACACTAACAAAAGTCGTCTCAAACTAGTCAAAGATTTGGCTACTCGTGGCACTCTCACACTGCGCCAGTTGTATCTCTCTCTTGCTACCGCACGAGGTCATCGCACCATACTTGGTACTCCCGAAACCATTGCCGACCAGCTAGAAGAATGGTTCAACAACGGTGCAGCAGATGGCTTTAATATCATGCCGCCAATCCTCCCCACTGGGTTAGATGACTTCGTTAACCTAGTCGTTCCTGTGCTTCAGAAACGGGGACTGTTCCGTACCGAATACGAAGGAAGTACCTTGCGTGAAAACCTGGGATTGCGTCGTCCTGGCAATCGTTTTGCCGTCAAACAAGTGGATGAGAGATTAGTGTTGGCATGAAGAGTGCTGAGTTCTGAGTGCTGGAACCCATTCTGGGAGGCTCCGCTTCCTCTTTCTTGAGCAGAGGCAGAGCCTCTGGGAATACATTCCCAGCCTGGAGGCTGGGAACGAGGATACACTAAACAAGCTTTTGAGCTTTTTTTAGTGTCATTCAATACCGATTGTAATCTTCTCTACGATACACTCCGCGATCGCTCAGACATTGTAGAAAAAAGCAGATGAGTACAACACGCAAGCTTCGTTTAGGTGCATTTATTCAAGCCACTGGCCACCACATCGCCGCTTGGCGACACCCCGATTCACAAGCTGATGCTGGGCTAAATTTCGAGCATTACAAGGAAATTACCCAAACCGCCGAACGGGGATTGTTCGATGCTGTTTTCCTGGCCGATAGCCCCAGCCTACAAGATAGTGGTGAACCAGAGGTGCTAAAGCGCAATGGCAAATTAGCTAAGTTCGAGCCAGTAACGCTATTTTCCGCACTGGCCCCACTAACTAAACACATTGGCTTTGTTGCTACCGCGTCGACCACTTATGAAGAACCCTACACCCTTGCCCGTAAGTTTGCTTCACTAGACTATTTGAGTAACGGTCGAGCAGCTTGGAATGTAGTCACTACAGGTAATGAGAATGCCGCGGGTAATTTCGGCCGTGACGAACACTTAGAGCATAGCCAGCGCTATGAACGCGCCGAAGAGTTTGTAGAAGTGGTGAAAGGTCTTTGGGATAGCTGGGAAGATGATGCTTTTATCCGAGACAAAGAATCTGGTGTCTATTTCGACCCGAATAAACTGCATACACTCAACTACAAAGGCAAACATTTTTCTGTCAAAGGCCCTTTAAACGTCGGTCGTCCACCTCAAGGTTATCCGGTGATTGTCCAGGCTGGTGCTTCGGAAGTTGGGCGTGAACTGGCGGCACAGACTGCTGAAGTTATTTTTACTGCCAACCAAACACTAGAAGACGGGCAGGAATTTTATGCTGATGTGAAAGGTAGGTTGGCTAAATATGGCCGCCAACTGGACGATCTGAAAATCATGCCGGGTGTATTTCCCGTGATTGGCCGCACTGAAGAAGAAGCTCAGGAAAAATACGAATTCCTGCAATCGCTAATTCATCCATCGGTAGCATGGGGTTTACTGAAAACGCGTTATAAGGGCATCGATTTATCTGGCTATTCACTCGACGATCTTGCACCGCCATTGCCCAGTGATACCAATGGTGGTAAAAGTCGCCTGAAGTTGCTGACGGATCTCGTAAATCGCGGCAACCTGACGCTGCGCCAGTTGTATCTCTCTGTTGCAACGGCGCGGGGTCATCGCACGATTATCGGCAGTCCCGAAAGTATTGCCGATCAGCTTGAAGAATGGTTCAGCAACGGTGCAGCAGACGGCTTTAATATAATGCCGCCAATTCTGCCCACAGGATTAGATGACTTCGTTAATTTAGTTGTTCCCATCTTGCAGAAACGCGGACTTTTCCGTACCGAATATGAGGGCACTACCTTGCGTGAAAACCTTGGATTGCGTCGGCCGGGTAATGGTCTTGCCGCTCAACAATTGGACAAGAATCTGGTGGTGGCATAAATGAATTTTTCACAGAACCTTTTAAATTGCACCTTCTGTAGATCGCCGCCCTACAGAACTTGAAAATTGTGAAGAGACGCGATTGTGGAGAGACACGATAAATCGTCGTCTCTACAGGAAATGTATTTGTCAATATCTGTAATTTTTGTTCACGTAGTGTGCCGTAGGCAAGGAAAAATATGACTGAATATAGCCGATTGAAGACCTCACGCTCTGCTGCAATCAGAGCAACCCTTGATTATCCAGTAATCGACACCGATGTTCATACCAATGATTTCACGCCAGCTTTTGAAGATTACATCGCTAAGTACGGCGGTGTGAAACTTGTAGACGAGTTACGCAAGACCGAAGCTTCTCGTCTCAACTCTAAGAGCAACGGTAAAGACTGGTATCAACAAACCCCTGAAGAACGTCAATACAACCGGACAATCCGATCGCCTTGGTGGGCTAGAGTTACTAAAAATACACTGGATCTTGCTACTTACACCCTCCCCGGATTGCTCTATGAGCGTCAAGCAGAGCAAGGATCGGACTATTCAGTGCTGTTTCCCAACAATGTTTTAGCCCCGGCTGGAGCCAGTGCAGAGAATCGTCAAGCACTGCAACGCGCGGTCAATCACTATCATGCTGATATCTACCGGAAATATAGCGATCGCCTAACACCGGTTGCTGGTATCCCCTTAACTACTCCCGAAGAAGGCATTGAGGAGTTAGAGTTTGCCGTGAAAACACTTGGATTAAAAGTGATTAATATCACTGGAGGTGTAAAGCGGCCAATTAAAGCGATCGCTGATAAATATCCAGCTGATAAATATCCCGAAATCGCCAAGTATGCTTCTTATATCGACTTTTACGGACTAGATAGTGAATACGACTACGATCCTTTCTGGGCGAAAGTCGTGGAACTGGGCGTACCCGTCACCACCCATTACGGCAGTCAAGGCTGGACTGGCCGCTCTTCTATCAGTAACTACATGAACAACCATATCGGTCACTTTGCCGATGGTTCGGAAGCATTTGCCAAGGCGTTGTTCTTTGGTGGTGTTACCAAGCGTTTTCCACAGTTGCGCGTAGCGATGCTAGAAGGTGGCGCAGATTGGGGTGCGCGTGTCTACATCCATTTGGTGGATCGGTTCTTGAAGCGCAACATCAAGGCACTGCAAAACTACAATCCAGCCTTGACCAATGCCGATGAGCTATTTGAGATATTTGAGCGCTATGGTGCAGAAGTTGCTCAAGGGTATTCCCTCGATAAGGATGAATTGACCAAAACTGTACTGGGAGCTTCATTCAGCCGTCATAGCCGTGCGCCCATCGGTAGCGAATTGAACGATTTTGCAGCAGCAGGCATTGAAACAATTGAAGACATTCGCGATCGCTGGGTGAACAGTTTCTTCTTTGGTTCCGAGTCCGACGATCGCACCATCGCTACGGCATTCAATGACAAAGCCAATCCCTTGGGAGTCAAGATCAACGCCATCTATTCCTCCGATGTTGGTCACTGGGATGTACCAGACCTCACCTCTCCCTTGGCTGAAAGCTGGGATCTCGTACAAGAAGGCGTTATTTCCGAAGCCGACTTCAAATCCTATGTATTCGCTAATCCCTACAAGTTTTACACCCAAGCTAACCCCAATTTCTTCAAGGGTACAGCGATCGAATCTAAGGTGAGTAACACCGAATTTCAACAAGTGGACAAGAGCCTAGTAGTTGCGTAAAAGGCGAGGTGAGGGAGTCGGGGGAGATTATCGTAAATTAAAGGGTTTAAGACCTCTACATCTACATGTAGTACCCATTAAAGTCGGGGTTTAAATCCCCGTCTGAAATGTCTTTAATTTTGAATTGTTAATCTTCCTCATCCCCCTCATCCTCATAGTGTTTCACCTTGGGAGATCGACATGACAATAACGACTGATCCTGACATTGGGGCCCGCGAGGCGCTACGCCTAATTGGCCCCGATCCCGATAACTGGATACCCGATCGCCAAGGCGTCGATCACAACGTTACGGTTGTGGGTGGCAGCGGTAGCGGCAGCGTCTTTGCATTTGCACTGCGGCGCGCCGGTATCGGCCGCGTGACGGTGATCGACGCAGCGGACGATGAAGCCCATGCTGGCGTGTGGCTCAACCGAGCGCGGATGAATAAACTACGCACACCGAAAAACTTGCCCGGCCCTGAACTTGGTATTCCGGCGCTGTCGTTCCAGGCATGGTATGAGGCGCGACACGGTGCTGATGCCTACGCAGCGATCGACCGTATCCCCAGATTGTTATGGGCTGAGTATCTTAGCTGGTATCGGCAATTCTTGGGCATCACAGTTCGGTATCAGACGCGGCTGGTGCGGATTGAGCCGGCCGGAGGTTTTTTTCGCCTGCACCTTGAGGTGAACGGTGTCCCACAGGTAGAGACGACGCGCAAGATTATCTTTGCTAATGGGGTGGCTGGTACTGGCGGCCCATACGTGCCACCAGTGTTAGACGATCTACCACGCAGGCTGTATGCCCACACCGTCGATATCATCGACTTCGCCGCATTGCGCGGCAAAACTGTAGCAGTGTTGGGTGCTGCGGCCTCAGCTTTCGACGCCGCAGGGGTGGCGCTGGAATCGGGTGCAAAAGCGGTGCATTTGTTTGCGCGGCGACCAGCGATCGCATCGCTGCCGATAAATCGCGTGCGCGGATATCCTGGCGCTTACTACAACTATCCAGAACTACCTGATGCAGCCCGCTGGTTCCAAGCTTGGCGCTTTCGTGAAGTTGGTTCTACACCACCAGCCGACGCAATTGAACGGGCGATCGCATTCCCCAACTTCCACCTACACTTATCTGCAAACTGGAGATCGGCGCACGAGCAAGGTGGCCGCATCGTCGCTCAGGTGAACGACGATATTTTTGAGTTCGATTTTGCGATCGCAGGCACCGGTTACTTTGTTGATCCGACAAAGCGGCCCGAACTAGCTGACTTTGCACAGCATATTGCACTTTGGCGCGATCGCTATCAACCACCAGCCGACCAACGCGCCGACGACTTGGGCACACACCCCTATCTTGGCAGCGCCCACGAATACCAAGAAAAAGTACCCGGTAGCGCACCTTACCTCAAGGATATTCACGTCTTCAACCCAGCTGGTTTTGTGAGCTTCGGTCTGCCCATCGGCGACGTACCCAGCATCCGGCGTGATGTCCCGGCAATAGTGTCGCGCATCACTCATGACTTGTTCTTCACTGATTGGGCACTGCACGAGACACGAATTACAAGCGACAACATCGCGCCAGACTTCGATGCATCGCTGTACGCTACCGCAGTGTGGAAACAACCTGTCAAGGCGTAGTACACAGGCGAATGGGGAGCAGAGGAGCAGAGGAGAAGTTGCAGTAAATTTTTCCCCTCTGCCTTTTGTACCCAATGCCCCATGCCCAATGCTCAAACCAAATTAGGAGTCAAAACTATGCCTGTTGAACAACGCTCTTACGAAACCAACAATGGTTCCTTGCCTTATCTTTTTTCGCCTGTTTCTGACGATGCCAACAAACCTGCAACCCTGGTATTGTTTTTGCATGGAGGACGCGATCGCGGCACAGATTTGAATGTGTTGCTGAAATGGGGACTACCTCGTTTTGTAGATTCATCCAACTCCTTACCTTATGTATTTGCTGCACCCCAGATTCCGGCTGAACAGACTTGGGCAGATCGAGCCGATGATGTGCTTGCTTTGGTTGATGAATTGATCGCTTCCCAACCCGTCGATCCAGCGCGGGTAATATTAGCCGGGTTCAGCTTAGGTTCGGCGGGTATCTGGCATATCGCTGCTTTGCAGAGCGATCGCTTCGCAGGTTTAGTACCTGTGTCTGGACGAGTACCCAAAACATTAGCAGAAAGCGAACTAGCTGCACTCAAAGACATTCCCGTTCAAATATTCCAAGGTGGACAGGACAAAAATCTGCCGATTGAGGATACAGAACAATTTGTTGAGCGCTTACGCAAAGTCGGGGGGAAAGTTGATTTGACAATACTGCCCGATGGCGATCATTTTATTGCAGATGAGGTATACGGCGATCCCAAGTTGCAACAGTGGCTAATTTCCCAGAGCCGTCGTGAAATTTCTGTAGTTGCTTGAGGTGAAATATCCAAAAACTAACTTGCAATATTCTGTTAGGTAGGCATCATTTGACTGAGCTACCACGCCAAAGTCTTGTCTACCTAACATAACTGACCAACAACATCATTTATTTATGGGGATCATTAATTTTGAATTTTAAATTTTGAATTTTGAATTCGGAGCAAAGCGACGTGACTTATGTCAGATTCTCGCAAAGAAATCAGAATTTGTTTTATTGGTGAATCCTTTGTCAATGGCACAGGCGATCCAGAGTTTCTGGGTTGGACAGGTAGAGTGTGCCGCAATGCTGAATCAAGAGGATACGCTATCACCCATTACAACTTGGGGGTACGGGCAGAGACAAGTCGGTATCTCAAAAAACGTTGGTACTCGGAAGTCTCCTATCGTCTCCCAAAAGAATCCGATGGTCGAGTAGTATTTTCCTTTGGGGCAAATGATTCAGGATGGGCGGGTAAACAGCAAGGAATCGAACTTTCTGAATCGATCGCCAATGCTCACAATATCTTAAGCCAAGCAAAGCAACTCTATCCGATTTTGATGGTTAGTCCGCCACCCTGCGGTGATGTCGATCAAGAAAAAAGAAATCAAATTCTTGCAAATTTATCACAGGAATTCGCATTGGTTTGTAATCAACTAGATGTTCCCTATCTTGATGTGTTTTCCAGTCTGGTAAAGTCGCCAATCTGGCTAGCAGAAGCAAAAGCCAATGATGGCGCTCATCCAAAAGCAGATGGTTATGCAGAATTTGCCGCGATCGTCCAAAGCTGGGAAGGTTGGTTAAATTGGTTCACGCCTTAAAAAAGGCATTTATTGCATAGCGTTTTAGTTTCGCGTTAAAGCCCACGTCGCATTCTATTTAAAAATTTTAAAACTTTCTCAATCAACCTCAATCAACAACATATCTATGACCTTACCAACTACCAATCTCGGTAAAACTGGATTGACTGTCTCGCGCCTCTGTCTCGGCACCATGACCTTTGGATTGCAGACTGACGAAGAAACTTCCAGGCACATCCTTGACACTGCTGCTGATGGCGGAATCAACTTTTTGGATACAGCCGACGTTTATCCCCTCGGTGGCGGGCTTGCTACTGCGGGACGCACCGAAGAAATCGTTGGGCGCTGGCTGAAAGGCAAACGTGAACATTTTATCTTGGCGACCAAGTGCGTCGGCCGTGTTGGTCCTGCACCTTGGGATCAGGGGGCTTCGCGGAAACATATTTTGGATGCGATCGATGCTTCTCTACGGCGGTTAGGAACCGATTATATCGATTTGTACCAGTTGCACTCCGACGATGCGTCAACCCCTCTTGATGAGACTCTGGAAGCGCTGGATGCAGTAGTTCGTGCTGGCAAGGCACGCTACATCGGGGTTTCCAACTTTTTAGCCTACCGACTCGCCCGCGCCTTGGGTCGCGCCGAGACACGCAATTTAACTAAGTTCATCTCAATTCAGCCTCGTTATAACCTGTTATTCCGCGAAATTGAGCGAGAACTATTGCCCTTGGCCAAAGAAGAAGGACTGGGTGTAATTTCCTACAATCCTTTAGCGGGTGGTTTACTTACAGGCAAACACATTCTTGCTCAAGGCCCCACCTCAGGCACTCGTTTTACGCTAGGTGCTGCCGCAGAACGTTATCAAGATCGCTACTGGCACGATCGCGAGTTCAATACTGTTGAAGATTTACGCACAGTAGCGGATCTCGCTGGATTGTCCCTCACCACCCTAGCAGTAGCTTGGGTTTTATCTAATCCCATTATCACTGCCCCCATCATTGGCGCTAGCCGCCCAGAACAACTTACTGACAACCTCAAAGCATTAGAACTAAAACTTGACGACAATTTGAAACAAAAGTTAGACGACATAACCGCCGAATACCGAAGAGGAGATTCTCTTCGTTAGAAACTAGGAACGCAGCCAATGACAAATGACTAATGACTAATGACCAATGACTAATTGCAATCACACCATCAGAAATTATGGTCTAGTGGAGTACTTCTAAAAGTCTTTAATGCCATCGGACGGCTGATTCAGTCGTCCATTTTTATCTAGTAGAAAAGTTAAAATGATGCTAAGAGATCGACTTTCATGACGAAAAAAACTAGACAATCTAAATCCTTTCAACGCGCTCCTGATGCACCAGATTTACCATCAACTCCCTTCAGGTTCATTTGCTATTTTGTGAACCAGTTTCGCTGGTGGTATCTGTTAATGGTGATCCTGGAGATCGTACACGCAACCTGTGGCATTATGTTGCCCTATGCTATTGGCGAGATCATCCGGGGTGTGACGCGATCGACGGGCGACAGTAAGCCCATTTTTGATGCCATGAAGCAACCCCTAATGCTGTTCATCGGCTTGAGTGTGGGTGAGGTGGTATTCGGGCGCTCAGCTGGACTCTTGCAGACGATTCTCCATCCCATCCATCGACAACATATTGTGCGATCGCTATATGCCTACTTGCAACACCATTCGCATCGCTACTTGAGCAGTAGTTTTTCTGGAGCATTGGCACATCGGATTAGCGAAACTTCTCTGGGTGTTACCCAGACGATGCAAATGATGATTACTGAATTTATGCCAGTAATCGTTGTGTATAGCGTCGCTACGACGATACTGTATCGCGCCTACCCTCCCTTGGCTGCACTCGTGGGGATATGGGCAGTTCTCTTCATTAGTATTTCGTTCTGGCTAGCAACTCGTTGCCGATTTTACTCCCGGAAAGCCGCAGCCGCCAGAAGTGAGACAACTGGCATCATTGTAGATACAGTCACAAATCTCACTAGTAGCCGACTATTTGCCCGCTTTGGTTTTGAACGACGCTATTTGAATGAGCAATTAAGGCACGAACTCAAACACGTGAGAGAGTCCAACTGGTACTCAGAGCGAATTCGCTGGTTTCAGTTCATCTCAGCAGCTATTCTAAAAATTAGCACCTTATATTACTCGCTCTCTCTTTGGAGTCAAGGAGCGATCGCTACTGCTGACTTTGTTGTAGCAACTAGCTTATCACTGTTGATCATCAGTGAAGCCCGCAATTTGAGCCGCCGCTTTCTGGAATTTTTTGAACATATTGGTAATGTTGCCAATGGTGTCTTTACCATCGTTCAACCGCACGAGTTGGTCGATCGCGAGAAAGCGATCGCCCACTCAATCACTCAAGGTAAGATTGAGTTTCGGCGGGTGAATTTCAACTACACAGATGAAAAGAAAGTTTTTCACAATCTTTCTGTCACCATCCAAGCGGGAGAGCGGATCGGACTAGTAGGCTTGTCTGGCTCTGGAAAATCCACTTTTGTCAATTTAATTCTGCGTTTATTCGACCCACAATCTGGACAGATTATTATTGATGGGGTTGATATTCGAGATATGACTCAGGATGCGCTACACGCCCAGATCAGCTTGATTCCCCAAGATCCATCTCTGTTCCATCGCACTTTGCTAGAAAATATTCGTTACGGACGCTTGGATGCAACCGATGAGGAAGTGATTGAAGCTTCACGCAAGGCTCATGCTCACGATTTCATCGTCCAAAGTAAGGATGGTTACAATTCTCTGGTAGGCGAACGTGGTGTGAAGCTTTCTGGAGGGCAAAGACAGCGGATTGTGATTGCGCGAGTAATTCTCAAAGATGCGCCGATCCTGATCTTAGATGAAGCCACCTCTAGCCTCGATTCAATCACCGAAAAAGCGATCCAAGATACCCTCGACTTAGCAATGAATGGGAAAACGGTCATTGTAGTGGCTCATCGGCTATCTACCATCGTCCATCTAGACCGGATTTTGGTGTTCGACAAAGGTCGGATTATCGAGGATGGTTCCCATGCTAAACTGCTGGCACTCGGCGGCGCTTACTACAGATTATGGAAAATGCAGGCAGGTGGATTTCTGCCAGACAATCTCGACGAAGAAAGCATACGTGTAGGCTCGCACTGACATAGATAACTTTCAATACTTTTCGGTTAAGGGGAAAAGGGAAAGGGAAAGGGTTTGAATTTCCCTTTCCCCATTGCCCTTTAACCTTTCCCCAGACCAAAAGAGAGATTATTGGGTTTATCCGAAAAGTATTGAGATAACTTTGAAAAGTGAATGATATCATGTCCGCTCAATCACTTACGATATGTCACTACGAGACGCACTCGCGTTCACTACGCTAACGCTTCGTACCCTGCGGGTTCTCCGTTCGCGTAGCGTTCTGTAGGAAAGGAGTACGCAATGACAAGTGTTAAACACTGTTAAACCGGACATGATATGATTGCTTAACCAAATCTTAGATTTTGAATTTTGAATCTTCAATCCAAAATCCAAAATCCAAAATCCAAAATTCTACAGTTGCCGCACTAATGGCTGACCATCTTTGACTTCGCCAACTAAAACTAAATCGACACAGTTAACGAAGATACCATTTTCCAGAACGCCGGGAATGTTATTCAATGTCTTTTCTAGTCCGGCTGGATCTTCAATAGAGTCAAATCTGACATCTAAGACAAAGTTCCCTTGATCTGTAATCACTGGGCCAGCTTTTTTGACACCCATACGGAGTTCTGGTTTACCACCGAGTTTTTTGATGGCGTTGGTGACAGGAGTAATGGCCATTGGAATCACTTCCACAGGCACAGCAAAACTAGAACCTAAGCGGTCTACCAACTTACCACTATCTACCACAACGATGAACTGTTCAGCCAGGTAGTCTACGACTTTTTCGCGGGTATGTGCTGCACCACCGCCTTTAATCAAATTCTTGTGCGGATCGACTTCATCTGCCCCATCAATGGCAATATCGATGCGATCAACAGCATCTAAGGTGGCGAGAGGGATGCCGTACTGCTTTGCCAGCACTTCTGACTGAAAGGAGGTAGGTATACCAATGATATCTTTGAGTTCGCCAGACTTGAGGCGATCGCCCAAAAACTGAATCGTATATGCTGTAGTTGACCCCGTACCTAACCCCACAATGGAACCCGACTTTACCAGGGCGGCGGCGGCTTTGCCAACTTCTTGCTTCATCAACGTTACGGGATCTGTTGTTGTCATTCCCAAAATTCCTGAAAAACTGACTATAGTCCATAGTAGTGGGCCGATAACGCCAAAAGATGAAAGCTAAAAAACAAGTTTTTGCTGATTTCTACTCTCTTGATTATGAAAATCAGTTAACACCCTACGTAGCTACGCAACATTGCCTAGCCTAAACTCGTCATCAACTGAGACTAAATTTTGCGTTAACCTCAGTAACGTAGTTTTTTAAATTCAAGTTAGGGACTTCCAAATAAAAAAATATCTAATTAACTCATGTTGCCCACCCCACAATATTGGATAATTTATTTCTTGGAGTTCCCTTAGCGGCGAAAGGTGGTTATTTATGATGCATCGGCTTTCAATTACTCTATCTTTAGTGGCACTACTACAAAACTTGCCTGCAATTGCTCAAGCACCAGAATCTACTTCTGGAAGCTCATCTGATTCTATTCAACAGGTAACTGCTGTTAAATGGATGACAAACTTTCCCGATGGCAAATTTTATCCAGAAAGGTTACTCAGTAGAGCAGAATTAGCCTCAATTATGGTGAAAGCATTTCGGCTAGATAAAAGAGAAGCTGTTAACAAACAAAATTTAGTGATTCCAGATGTTCCTCGTTCTTATTGGGCATTTAATGATATACAGACAGTCTTAAAAACTGACATCATGAAAGGCTATCGAGGCAATGAATTCTTCCCTAACCAAAAGGTAACAAGGGCAGAAGCTCTGGCTATTTTCGCCCAGGCTTATGGTGTATTTCAGTTTCCCGATGAGGCTGTGAATGAAATTTTGGCTTCACATCCAGATGAAAAGTCTATCCCAGTTTGGGCTAGAAAAGCGATCGCTACTGTAGCGACTGAAGGATTTCTGAACACAGATGCTCAAGGTAATATTTCCCCATTAAAACCTGTGACTCGTGGGGATATGGCTTATGTATTGAGTAAATATTTGCAACGACAACAGCGACAACCCGAAACACCAGAGGTTCCGGTGATTCCAAATAGCCCACAATCACCCTAGTACCGCAAGGCGGAATTCAAAATTCAAAATGACGCTCACAGATTCGCTAACGCTACGCTAACAAAATTCAAAATTAATAGAGCGTAAGCGTTTCATTGATTTTAAATGGGTGGTTTATTTACGCCGTGTTGTACTAACTAGACTTTTTCTAGCCGATGTACTTCAAATCAATTTTGCCCAGGACTTCTATATTTGTCTCGAATCTGACGAAGATATAAGGAATTAGACTGTGTTGGTTGCTGTTGCACATAATTCCCATAATTAGATTGTGCTGGTTGCGTCGGTTGTTGCAATCCATTATTACCGTATCCGAAAGGGTTGGTGGGTGTGACAACACTTTGATTCGGACTCTGGCTAGAGTAAGGTGCAATATTATTTGGTGCGATTGAGGTGACTGGGGGTGTCACTGGTACTACATTAGGCACTACTTGACCGTTATTTAAATTAGTGTAGGGACTTTGCGGCAAGTTCGTACCTGTAGTTAAACCATTATTAGGCAATACCTGACCGTTATTTAAATTAGTGTAGGGACTTTGCGGTAAGTTTGTACCCGTTGACGTGTAGTTTTTCCCAGGAGTTAAGCCAGTACTTGGTAGAGAATTCTGATTCGGTAAGCTGTTGATGGGTGGCATTAGCGTTGTTGCTGGGTCAGAGACTCCGTTCAAGGCATTTGTCTGAGTTGAAGTCGTACCATTGAAACTAGAAAATTTCTGGTTTGTCGATTGGTTGAGTGCTGCTTGCAGAGGATTGATTGAGAGAGAATTTTGACTCTTGTTAGTTTGATTGGTCAATCCAATATCCAGGTTAGAAGATGTTTGTTCTCCCCCTGTTGGTTCAGACGCCCCATTTAAGGTTTTAAGACCGAGAAACTGATTACCACTATCAGCCGTCCCAGTACGCAATAAATTTTCTGTTTGTGTAACAAAGGGATTTTTCACGGCTGGGGAGGTGTCGCCATTAACGCCTAAAGCAGGATTTACTTTAGTATCACCAGGAGAATTTTGTTTTTTAATTACATCCTCTAAGAAGCCTTTGCTTTTGTCTTTAGCCTTTTCTTTAGGCGTATTTGCCGTTAATGAGAGAGCTGCTTCTTCAAAGTCGTTAAACAAAACTGGTAGGTTATCAATGTCTGCTGCGATCGCTTTATTTTCCTCTGATAGGGAGGAATCAACAGGTGCTTGGGAAGTGACTTCGTTTTTTTGCTTATAAACGAAAATATCTGGATTTGACCAGTATTCCCAGGTTACTAGCCCAACTACAGACAAAACAATTGCAGTTACCCAAAAACCAGGTCGCCCTAGATTCCATAACCTGGCTCTGAGATAGCGTAAGTAGGCGGGAGGATAACGACGATTTGGCATGGGATTGGTAATTGAAATTTACTATAAATTGGTAAAATTTGATGGAAGAAGTGTTGCTGTTTGATTTTTTATACTTATCTCAGCAGGAAATATCTCAAATATCTCAGCTGAACTTCGACTGTAATTTTATGCTAACTTCTCAAGAAATTATTAGTCATTAGCAAGTCAAAAATTTATTATTTACTTTTATGAACTAAACGGTTTAGTTCATAATTTATGATATTTCCACAAATTATCCGCCTATTAAAATACATTCCCAGTCTTAAGACTGGGAACGAGGCTAAACAAATCTTTGGGTCTAAATACTTAAAAAAACTGTAATTTTACAGCGTTATTATACAACGCTGACCCCTAATGTATAAGCGAAATCACCACTCGATGTGCTACCAGAGAAAGTTCCGCCATCTTCAGGGAATAAAGCATATTTACTGACTGAAATGGAGTATGTACCTGCACTCAGGGAACTGCTGATTAATGACGAATTACCACCGCCGCTATCGTCGTCAGCTTGCAATAAAGTCCCGAGATCGTCAAACAGTCCAAGAACTGTATCTCCCGATGTCACTGTCCTGATAGTGACAGTTCCGGCATTTGCTAAAGAAAATGTAAAAAAGTCAAATGATGAGAAATTTCCCCCTGGTTGAACTGTTGCTAGTTGGGCTGAAAGATTAACGTTTGAGCCAGATGATAAGGAACCTAACCCTTCAGCAGTAGTCAGTGTATTATTTGTAGCTTCCCCAGGATTTTCTTGCTCATAGAAAAGGAAGTCATCACTATCAAGTCTAAGATTGTTTCTTCCCTGCAAAATACCTATGATCTCATCTGGTTCTGATCCTGGTTTATCTACGAATATTCGTGTATTGCTACCAACAACTTGCAGGCGGTAGTCGAGTGGAGTTCCTTTGAGTTCAATTCGATCTTGGCTAGAATCAAAGTCAGTAATAGTAGCAAAGTCTGCAAAACCAGAATTCGCACTATTGTTATCGTCGTAGAAAATATTTATAGCATCCCCCAGGATAAATCTATCTATCCCAGCCCCGCCAGTTAAGGTATCAGTTTCCCCTAATCCAGGTGGAAGCAGACTACCAGGAAAAGTACCGATGAGGATATCGTTTCCAGACCCACCATTGAGTATGTCATTGCCGGGCCCGCCTTGTAGGCTGTCATTGCCATCCTCACCATTCAGGATATCGTTGCCCAAATTACCATCTATGGTATCATTGCCTGCTCTTCCATTGAGAGTGTTGTTAGCACTATTCCCAAAAAGGAAGTTATTAAGACTATTACCTGTTCCGTTGATGGCGCTATTTCCTATCAGCCTCAGGTTCTCCAGATTGGCGCCTAATGTGTAAGTGACAGAAGACCGGACGGTATCTGTGCCTGAATTTGCAGCCTCTATAATAGTATCAAGAGTAGTGTCTACGATGTAAGTGTCGTCACCGGCTCCCCCATTTAAGCTGTCAATACCCAAGCCGCCATCAATTGTGTCGTTGCCATTATTGCCGGATAATTTGTTATTTTGGTTGTCGCCAGTAATGCTATCATTTGCGTTTGTACCAATGACATTATCAAAGTTGACTACAGTAAATGGCAATGTTCCCAAACCAGGAACGTTATTGGCAGCTAAACTTTGAGTTTGCAGGTTAACGGTGATAAAGACCCCAGATGAAGATAATGATGCATCTATGGTGTTGTTTGCAACGTTAGCATTAGCAACAATCTTTTCGACTTTAAAGAGTAGGTCTTGCCCCAATCCTCCGGCTTTTGTAATGGTTCCGACACCTGACAAGGTAATGCTTTGACCTAGTTGACTGTAGTCTGCGGTATCAACACCATCTCCGCCATCAAGGCTGTCGTTACCCTGACTGCCTTTGAGGATGTCATTGCCTGCACCACCTCTAAGTGTGTCGTTTTCTGTGCCCCCATCAAGTGTGTCATTACCATCTCCACCACTTAAACTATCGTTCCCCGTCCCACCTAGAAGAGAATCGTTACCAGCTAAACCATTTAAGGTATCGTTGCCGGATAAGCTAATTGCACTACCATTACTAGCCCAACCAACTATTGTGTCATTTCCCAAAGTCCCATTTTTCGTATCATTACCTGTGGTGCCGAAAGTAATTGCCATGTTATCTCTCCTGAATTTCTCACTAATAAGTAAGTTGAGCCTCAATCAAAGAACTATTCATTAGTTCAATGCAGATTACTTGCCATTTGCGTAATCTATATTTTGATTTTGCGAGTAATATCATGTTCATCGGATCGCTTACAATGTGTCATTGCAAGTAGAAAGTTCGCAGAGTGTCTCTACGAAAGGCTGCGCCAATGGGTTCTCTAAAAGAGTACGCAATGACAACTAGTCAGCCGGACATGATATAATTTCTGAATAAAAAATATCCAACTACTTATTGTGTGTAGGCTGACCGAAAAGCCAGCTTTGGGTTGCAGACGAGCGAGATGCCTGCTCTCCAAAATCAGATAATTTATTGTTTGAAAATCATTGAATTGATTACGCAAATGACCAATTAATCAAGTAATTAGGTCAAATATTTTGGTTTTTTATGCCAATTTTTTTTGAACCAATCTGTCTGTAATTATTTAATTACCATGAAGTACAAGGTTACACAAACTCATTTACCAAATCTTCAAAATTCCAATAAATACGATTCATAATACATTGATATATATATGTAACATTAATTAAATATATTTTTCAAATTTACTGATTTTTTTGGTTAAAGCTGCCAGTTTTTTATCTGAACGGGATATTGTCATTCAATTAGGTTTCAAGAAAAAGATTTTTTTGTTAAAAATGATTATTTTTAATTAAAAAAAATACTTTTCTATTAGAGAAATCAATTTTAATTTACATAAAATAAACTTATATATTATTCAGGAATTTTTGCGCTGAATAACAAGCGAGCTTTACATAAATTTTATATACTTAAGTAAGTTGGCACAATAAAACCAAACTGTGTTGAGAAAAGTAAACAAGGCTCAAACTCTTTTTTCCCCTGCTCCTTGCCTGATGCCAACAATAATTCTTAGTTATTTGCGATCGCTTCTGAAGGTATCTGAGTATCAATCCAGGTTAGATTTATCGCAGGTGACAGTGTTGTAGCAAAAAATGCGGTGATTTATCTTTGCGTCTCCTAATCTCTGTATCTTATATCACAGCCTTCTCCTCACTAAAGTTATCTTATTCCGAGTGGTGTTAATTCTTTGAGTACGGTAAACCGTATTTACTCGTTAGTTCCCAAAGATTAATTTAATTGTTAAGTTTAGTTACATAAATAAATGCTGCAAACGTTGCTAAACAGGAGAAATTATGAGAAATGGTAGTATTTTTGACAATCAAGGCAAACTGAACAACTTTGCGTCACTAATAGCGCATCCTTTCAGGGAAGTAAGCTACACACAGCATCACAGTCAATTGTAGAGTTGTATAAATTGCTTAGATTGGGCGAATATAGCAGCATTTTTGACCAGTCTTTAATTAATTTTCTCAAAGCGTTAAAGAAGATGAGCAAGTAGGGTGAGAAGAAGCAACATCTATTCTCTATTTCTCATTTCTCATTCTCCATTTAGGTTTCATTTTAAGGATTGGTAACATCTATGGGAATTAAAGAACAGCCTAAGTCACCTCGGTTTCGGATAGTTGCGAATATATTGCTAGGAGTATCAGGGCTATTTCTGCTCTTAAATTTATTTTTGCCTGGTTTATTTACTTCTGGCCCTACTGGCGTTCCCTATAGCCTATTTATTCATCAAGTACAGGAAGGAGAAGTCAGTCGCGTTTCCGTTGGTCAAAACGAGATTATTTACCAACTAAAAACAGAAAATGCCGAACCTGCTCAGGTATTTGCCACTACACCAATCTTTGATTTAGAGTTACCCAAACTGCTAGAACAAAAGGGAGTTGAGTTCGCTGCTACACCTCCACCGAAAAATACCTGGTTTACAACCCTCTTGAGTTGGGTGATTCCACCACTGATTTTTATTGGTATTTGGCAGTTCTTTCTCGCCCGTAGTGGTGGCGGTGGTCCCCAAGGCGCTCTTTCCATTGGTAAAAGCAAAGCTAAGGTTTATGTTGAAGGCGAATCCGCGAAAATCACCTTTGCAGATGTGGCTGGGGTCGAAGAAGCGAAAACTGAGTTAGTAGAAATTGTGGATTTCCTCAAGACTCCAGCGCGCTTTACGCAAATTGGCGCTAGAATTCCCAAGGGTGTATTGTTAGTTGGCCCTCCTGGTACTGGTAAGACACTTTTAGCAAAAGCTGTAGCAGGAGAAGCAGGAGTTCCATTTTTCAGCATCTCTGGTTCTGAGTTTGTGGAATTGTTTGTTGGTGTAGGTTCTTCCAGAGTAAGGGATTTGTTTGAGCAGGCTAAAAAACAAGCTCCGTGTATTATATTCATTGATGAATTGGATGCGATCGGTAAATCTCGTAGTAGTAATGGCTTTTACGGTGGTAATGATGAGCGAGAACAAACCCTCAACCAATTACTAACTGAAATGGACGGGTTTGCAGCTGGTGATGCAACGGTAATTGTCCTAGCAGCGACCAACCGCCCCGAAATACTAGACCCAGCATTGCTGCGTCCAGGCCGCTTTGACCGCCAAGTATTGGTAGACCGTCCTGATTTATCAGATCGAGAAGCAATTCTCAAGATTCACGCTCAAAAGGTAAAATTAGGAGATGATGTAAATTTAAAAGCGATCGCTACTCGTACCCCTGGTTTTGCTGGCGCAGATTTGGCAAATTTGGTGAACGAAGCCGCATTATTAGCAGCGCGTAATCTGCGTGAAAGGGTTGCTCAAGAAGACTTTGCCGAAGCAATTGAGCGGGTAGTCGCCGGTTTAGAGAAGAAGAGTCGAGTGATGAATGAGACTGAGAAAAAGATCGTTGCATACCATGAAGTTGGTCATGCAATGGTCGGGGCACTCACAACCGGAAACGGTCGGGTAGAAAAGATTTCGATTATTCCTCGTGGGATGGCAGCTTTGGGCTACACTCTGCAATTACCAACTGAAGACCGCTTTTTGATGAATGAAGCAGAATTGCGGGGTCAGATTGCAACTCTGTTAGGTGGACGTTCGGCTGAAGAGATTGTGTTTAACAGTATTACCACAGGTGCTTCTAACGATTTGCAACGAGCAACTGATTTGGCAGAACGGATGGTAACAGCTTATGGTATGAGTAAAGTTTTAGGACCATTAGCTTATCAACAAGGGCAACAAGCAGCATTCCTGGGTAATGGTGGTGCTAATCCCCGACGGGCAGTAAGTGAAGAAACGTCGAAAGCTATTGATAGCGAAGTCAAGGAAATCGTAGAAACAGCCCACGAGCAAGCCCTAGAGATTCTCAGACAGAATCGAGACTTGCTAGAAGCGATCGCTACTCAACTTTTAGAAACAGAGGTTATTGAAGGCGAAAAACTGCACAGTTTATTGAGTCAAGTGAAACCCGTAGCTAATTCGTAATTCATACATAGAGGGACGCAGAAGATAACTTTGCGCCCCTCTGCGTTAAACCTCTGCGTTCCTCTGCGTTTCAAAAATGCCACTTCCCGCAATGCAAACACCAGCTAGAAAAAACGCCAAAGCACCCCCAACTGCACCAAAAAAAGGTGTTATTTTGGTAAATGGGGAAATATAATACCAAATAAACTCATCGCTAAAGCACCTCTTAAAGTTGCAAGTATGTTATGAGAAACTAATGCCATTGAAAATGAAAACAAAGTGGCTTTCGGATAAGCTAGAGTCTGAATCTCTCCATGAAAATTTTTAGTTACTGTTTGAAATAACCTTTCTATATTCCACCGATTACGATATATTTCAGCGATTTTTGTAGCTGGTACAGATTCTGGTAAATTACTAAAAATTGCTATTTCCCATTCTTTATCTCTTGTTGGGACAAATAACTGTGAGAGACAATAACTCTACTACGGCAGCCCTATCTCTTCATACTTAATTCCCCACCCATGAATAGGAGAAAATTTGTGATGGACAAGTATGTTATGGAGCTTAAATTTACCTGAGTGCAAGTAATAAAGCTACAGTTGCTAACTCCGTGTCAATTTCTGATTGGATCTGGGTTTGACGTGTTTGGATGGCTTCAGTAAAAATGTTTATCATTTCAAAATTACTGGAGCAAACTCTCAACTTAGATTTAGTTGGATAATTAATATCTTTCTCAACCGCAGTCACTTCTGGAGAGAATAAAGCTTGACAGTCAAGATACTGACTAAATTGACTAGAGACAGTGGAGTAATTATTGCTTTGGGAATTAGACTCGCCAGTGTATGTCCAATCAATAAAAGCAACTTGAGGAAATTCAGCACGGAGTAGAGGGAGGAAGTAATAGGCGATGTCTGTGTGAGAAATTACAACAATATCAATTTGACGAGATTGGATAATGTAGCGGATAAAAGCCAACCAGTACACTTGATCTAAGAAATTAGGTAGATGAAATATGTCTGGTGTGAGGCGATAAAAAGAATCATACCAAGGATGCTCTGATTTGAAGGTTGTGGCGATCGCCATTTCATAACCTTCTTTTTCCAGCAGCGTCACTAAGTCCAGATGAAATTTATCAACATTGCTATTGGAGAGGGAAGGAAAGAAAAACAGCAAGCGTTTCCCAGAATTGTCGCGCTTAAGGGAGTTTTGTCCGGCTATTTTATATTTGAGTTGCTGCGGGTTAAGTGATTGACGGTTGAGAGAAATATTTGCAGTCGGGGTGCTGCTTAAAAAATCATGGTAGCGCGACTGGATTAATTCAGTTACTCGCTTGAGTTCCCAAGGATCTTGCTCAACAGAATTAATGCTGCGATTGCACTCTAAATATTCAGGAATTGTCCATCCAAGTTGTTGATTGGCGATCGCTTTTAGCCATCGTTCCCAATCTGCATATAACTTTAAGTCTGTGTCAAATCCCCCTAGTTGCTCAAAATCCGCTTTGCGGTACAGCAATCCTCTTGTAAACTGATTTTCATCCGACAATGAAGCAAGTTGGCTCAAACTATGATTGCACCAGTATTCCTCTGCTTGAAAGATCGCAGAGTAGGAGTTAACAAAGGAAAATTCCGAATGGGTTTCTAAGAACAGAAGGCTTTTTTCGATATATGTGGGGTCAATAATGTCAACCAAATTGAGAAAAAATAAATATTTGCCTCTAGCTTGGGCGATCGCTGTGTTGCGTCCTGCTGCATCACCTTGTTGATTAGAATGACAGAGGACTTTTATTTTGTTCGTTCTTTGAGATAATGACTCAATGAATGCTATTGCATCGGCGTTTGTCGAGCCGTCATTGACAATAATCCATTCAAAATTTTGCCAGGTTTGGTTAATTACACTTCTGTAGGTAGTTTCAAAATACTGATAGTCGTTAAGAAACACAGAAATAATTGAAACTACAGGAGATTCAGAAGCTTCTGGCTGAAAAAATCTCACTTTTTGGCTAGCAATGAGAGCAACAAAATCTCGGATAGGAATGTCGGAGTTAACTTGATTTGCTAACTGAAGTAGATCGGGCTTTTTCGAGCCGATTAGCCGTTTGAATTTTAACCAAGCACTGCGGAGTTGCCAAAACTTACTCGCAGACATCATCGTGCTAAAAGATTGCCATCGTTCCCACTCAAACTCAGCTTTTTGCGCCCTCAACATCCATGTCTGCCATTGTACCTCTAGCCAGTCCTTCCCAGCTTGTAGTTGTTGATTCCATGCTTGCAAGCTTTTTAGAGTTTCTTGGGTTTGTGTGAGTTCGTCTTGAATTTGCTGTGCAGTTAGCATCCAAGCCTGAGACTGAGGAGATAAATTTTGGTTATTTTGATGAGTAAAGTGCCATATTTTACCTGAGTTTTGCTGTTGCAGAAGTTGCTCAATACCTGTGAGCAGGAAATTAAGCTGGCGTTGATTCCACTTACTAGGCTCAATTTGATATAAGTATTGACGCAGATAATACCGTTCTTTAGCTAGATTTACAGAATTAATTCTTGAGTCAGAATTGCTAGTGACGTAGAGAGGATAAGGGTAGTAAGCAATTTCTTTACCAGTGGCGATCGCTGCTGCTAAAATGTGCCAATTGAGAGCGAACAATCCCCTTTCTGGGAAGTAGCGAAATTCTTGCAGCAGTTTGAGCGAAAATAACGCAGATATATCTTGGTTGTGGTTAAACTCCAGCAACTTGAGTAAGGAACCATCGATGAGAGGGATCGCTTCTAGTTCTCCATCTTCTTGCAGTGTAACTTGCGGACATACTACCACATCTGCATTAGATGCGATCGCCGCCGTCACTAAATTTTCTAGCATATCTGGTAAGGCAATATGTTCCACAGCCAACTGTAAAATATACTCTCCTGCTGCTAATTCGACTAAGTAATTATAACTTTCTCCTAAACTCCAGTTCGCATCTAAATTTAAATATTTATAGCTAGGAAACTTAGTTTGAGCTTGAATAATTCTTTCTTGTAAATACTCATCAGATGATTCTCGATACCCGATAATCACATCAAAATTCTTATAAGTTTGGGCGGCAAGACTTTCTAAGCACTCTAATATATTATTTACTGTCTGCCAGCAGACAATAGCAATTGTGACTTTAGGAGTTTGAGGTTCTTTAGGAGCGGCATTAATAAAAGCTTGACTCATATATTCTAATCTTTGGTTTAGCAGGCGTTGATTGATTTTTTGTAAAAATTCATATTGGGGAATTAATGGTTTTTCAGGATAAGCATTAATTGCCTCGGTTATAGTTTGAGCGAGAGAATAGTAATTTGCTGGGTGAAAGTAATGCACACAGTCATAACGCTCAATTAAATTTAAAGTTTCTTGGAATCCACCTGTATTTGAAACTACTAAACTAACGGGTAACTGTCCCATTTCTAATCCCGCATTGGGAAAGTTTTCTTGGATGCTTGTTAAGCAAACAATTGGGTGATTTAATTCAGTAATAAATGTAATTGCATCTTGACTGGATAAATTTGGTATTAAGTTGTATCTTATGTGACTATCAAGTTGTTGTTCGATATACTGCTGACTATCTAGATGTTGTAGTTGGGACGATTGCAGGGGAATAATTTTTCCCATAAAAATAATCTGAATTCTCTCAACTAAAATAGGATTCAGTAATTTGATTGCTTCTACAAAAGTGCAAAGTCCTTTTCTCTCTTCCAGACGGCCGAAAAAGACAACAGGTATTTTATCTACATTGAGATTATTTTGATTTGCAAATCCCTCACTTTTACCTTGCTGATTTATAATAGGTACAAAGTATGGTAAATGATGAGAATGGGATATTTCCCAACCATAACTTTCTAATTTGGACTTGAGGAAGTATGAAGGAAAATAAGCGACATCTGCATTCTCATAGGAAAATTGCTCGTAGTGGTAAGCTTGCCAAAACCATTGGGGTTGCTCTAGAGTATATTGACTATTAACCTCGCGCAACCATTCAAAGCACCCATGAGCAGTGACGCCAATAAGACAACTGTCACCCAGCAAACCAGTTTTTTTAGCTTGAATTGTGCGATAGCCAAACCCCCAAATGTCTGGAAATTCTATATAAACGACTGCATCTGGCAAGCTAGAGACGACTGCTTGAGTGAAGAATAAACAACAGCAACTCTGATAGTCGAAACTATTGCTAATTGCATCTTGTTGCGTTGTCGCTAAAATTTGATGATGAATTGGTTGGAGATTTAAAACCTGTTTGATTTTGTGAGTAGAGAGGACGCAATCTACATCAGGAAAGCTTGTTTCTCCTTGAAAGTCAGATTCAGTTTGACAAAGCAGTAGGATGACATACCAACCATCAGATTTAAGTTTCTGACTTAAGGTTGTATAGTAAGTGCCTATGCCACCATTTTGAGAAAAACCTTCAAATTCATTGCTAACAAGGATTGCTAATTTTTGAGGGGAGGGGTTAAGTTTTTCTAAAAACTGAGCCTGAAAATTAATTTCAAAGTTTGCCCAATTAGAAATTCTTAAATTAGAATTTTTTGTCCCTAATTTTTCTATAAGTATCTCTGGTGTTAGGGGGTCAACTTCATAATCAAAAGTATCCAATCTTTTCACACCCTCTGGTCTTTGTCCAACTATGTAGCGATCATAAAATTCATCCTCTACCTCAAATACTTGTAGCTTTTCAGAGGTTAGCGTCTCTCTGTAGCAAAAATGGGTCAAGATGTTTTGAGGAACTAAGCTGCATACAGCTGCGACTCTTTCAACAATAGTTGTATTAGGTGGCGATCCGTGAAAAAGTCGCTTATCATATACTAGCGCTTGTCCAGCTTTCATCGAGATGCTGCTGAGATAATTTTGTTGTAAAATTGACAGTATCTCTTGACTGTAGGAAAAGCCATCAAAAACAAAAATTGGTCTAGGTTTTGAATTCAACAAATGGCTTTTTTTGACAACTTGGAGACAGCCATTTTGCTCGTCTACATCAATTAGAGGACACCACACTCCAAAGGATGTTAAAGATGTTTCATCTACTAAAGATGGGTCTTGATGGAGAGGCATTTCACTCAATAATACATCAGGGCTTTTAAAAACTAAATTACAAAGTACTATTCTATATTCGGGGAATAAAATTTTCAATTTGGAAGCAAAATGTCTTTTTACTTCCTGAGTAAGTAGCCTCCGATATGATAAATCTGAGGTACTCATACTAAAAGTCATACCAGTAGTTGCCAAATTATTAGGAAAAGAATACTTTTCGTTAAATTTGAGGAAGCTTTTTACTTCAGTTTCATTGAGAAATTCAATGACTGCATATCCATTCTTTTCAAGTTCTTGATGAATTTTACGCATTTGAGAATAATTCTGCTAAATTAATAGTGCCAGTGTCTTTAAAATAACTACGTTATTTACGTACACATTACTTATATTATTAAATACCTGTTGCTGATTGAACTCAGAGAAAGTATACTACTTCAGAAGCATAAATTTTTAACAGGCATGGGAAATGCTTGACAGTATACACTTTCCACTCTTTACCACTTCTGTTTCCAGAGTATTTTTTACATTTATTAATTTTTGGTAAGGGTAGCTAAAAGCATCACTTCTCTTAGAGATATGGATTGAAGAATTTATGAAAAATGTCAAAAAAAGTACAAATGATTATGAAGAAAAGCTAAAAAATCGAAAAGTGGCTTGAAATTTGTGGATAATTCAATTGCCAGTAACCGGGGAGAGCATTCCAGATGTATGAAAGCATAAATCGTGAGAAATCAGATCCCCGACTTATGTATGCTGCTGGCGAATCAGGAGTAAGATCCTTCCTTATCCCGAAATCCTGCCGTCATCCTACAAGGATGTGAGCTATATGTTGCTGTGTGCGATCGCTTCTAATTATCAACTAAATTATCACGAAATTATTTTTAATGTCATATCTTTCTGCAACTGTGATTATCTGTACTGTAGATAGGTGTAACTTTCTCTCAAGAGTGATGAGTGCTGTTTCGCTTTGGCGATGTTCTTTTCAAGAGCTGATTGTAGTCGTTGGCCCGGCACAAGATGATACAAAGTTAGTTTTATTAGAATATAAGGATATTATTAATCAAGTTATTTTGACTGAGCAAAGAAATGTGAGTGTGGCTAGAAACTTAGGTTTAAAAGCTGCAACAAAAGACATTATTTTTTATCTTGATGATGATGTTATTCCTCCCGACAATTGGATAGATTTACATTTACAAATTTACCGAGAACAGGGAGCAAGTTGTGGTTGTGTGGGTGGAGCAGTTATAGATAAAACTCAACCAAATGGTGCATTGCAATTTGCTAGAGGCGTCAATAGTCGTTTGAGCGAATCTCGACCTGTTCTTTGTGCGACAGAGACAACTAGATATATCTCTAACCCTCAATGGTTTTGTGGTGTAATGGGAGCCAATGCTTCATATAAACGAGAAGCTTTAGTGAAAATTGGCTATTTTGATGAGTTTTTTGAATATTTTTTAGAAGAAACTGATGTCTGTTTGCGTTTGTTGGAAGCTGGGTACAGGGTTCATCATATAGATGTGGTTGTAGAACACTATGTGCAACCTAGTCATAATCGCCGCGATCGCCGACATCTCACCTGTTGGTATTCTTTAGCTAAAAATACTACTTACTTTGCTTTAAAACACGGTTGTCAAAAACTACCTTTCCCAATGTTTTTAATCCGTCTCACTTTACTTCTGAACTACCGTTGTTTGTTAAGAATTTTACGCCTTAAGTTGACTCACAATCTGCCTTTTTCTTTGTTATTTCAATATATTCAAGATTCTATTGTCGGTGTTCGTCACGGCTGGGAGGCTGGAATGAAATTGCATAATCCTCAAGACTGGAAAAATGAGAAAATGAGAGTAAAATTAGGATGATGCTGTACCAAAAAGAAGCAAAGTGACTGAGTGACTCAGAAGAAACGAACTATTGTCGGCGAGTCATACCCATTAAAGCATTAACCGTAAGTTCGGGTAGAATACCTAAGCTTGGCAGAAAGTCTGCTCCTGCAAATACTATAGGTAAGTCGTCTCCTTGCCAGACCCAAATCTGCTGACGAGCGAGATCGATTAACCAGGCTAGTTGTGTTCCGTTGCTGAGGCAGTGGAGAATCTTATTTTGTAAGTCTAGGGTGCTTTGGTCGGGCGAACGAATTTCAATTAACCAATCTGGCGCTCTATTAAATGAGCCGTCCTCATCAGTCAGGCGATGGCAGGCAACGATCGCAATATCTGGCACTGGGGAGTAGGGAGGTACGATGCAGCGTAGCTCTTGCACGGCTTCAAATTCATCGGTGCGATCGTTGATATAATTGACAAGGTTGCGTTGTAGCCGTGAGTAAAAGAGGGTTGGCATTGTTTTTTGCACGGCTCGCCCATCAATTAACTCCCATACAGGAGAAGCCTCAATATTGGGTTGAGCGAGAAACTCTGCAAGCGAAATTGTGGCGATCGACTGGGGCATATCTGTTGACAAAATTTTACTATGCTTGCCTGCACTAACTCTGGCTATATTTCAGAATGATACCCCTTTCGAGCCAGGAAAGACATGATACTCAGCCCTGCTGCGCCATCCAAGCGAGAAAACCCAAAATTTGCTCAACTGGAGGGAGGGGGTAATCTGTAAGGTCAATGGACGCGCATTGCCCTTCTAGCTTGAGAAACCGCCAAACTGTACCACTGGTGACTGTTCCGTAAATCGTCAAAATCGGCTGTTGCTTTTGTTGGTTAAAGCGTTGAGCCGCAACCATTTCGGCGAGGCATTGCCCTAGTGCTGGTTTCAGGTCTTCCTTTTTGGCTTCCACCAGGATAACCGCAGGGGCTTTGATAAATAGCTGTTCTGGGGAACGACTAATGAGAAAGTCAACATAGCCAGTCAGTTCAGCTTCCGGTTCGACATTGAATTCCTCGCCAGAGAAAACGCTAATCTGTCCTTTGAGTTGGCGTTTCACTTCCAGTAACACAGGATTGATGATACCCTCAGAACGGGCTTTCTCACTACTCACTGCGATCGCCCAGGGAATTGTTTCTTTAAGAATATCCACCAGCAAAGGAGTAGGGGTGAGTGAGGGAATTTCTGGCAGGAAGCGACTCCCTTCAACGATTGTGAGTTGAAAATCCTCTACAGCTTTACTGAGTGTGAATTTACTATAAGGCATAGATTTATAATTATTAGAGAGTATAACTATCCAGTTGAAAAAGGTTAAAAAGCTTATAAAACAAGCTTTATTACCTTACTTTCCCCTCTGCTCCCTGCCCCCTTGCCTCTTGTTCAATCCCACACCCGACGCAAATTCAGCACAAAACCCAGTAACACCGTTTCACCAGACAATTCAGCCGGATTTTCCAACACTTCCACTGCTAATTCTGGTCGATAAATTTCCACCCGTCGCTGCTGCGGATCGATTAACCAGCCCAGGAGAGCGCCATTATCAATATACTCCCTCATCTTCGCTTGCAGGGACTTGAGGCTATCTGAGCTAGAGCGTAACTCCACGACAAAATCAGGACAGATATTAGCAAAGGTTCCTTTTTGCTCTGGAGTAAGTGCCTGCCAACGTTCTTGGCTGACCCAAGAGGCGTCGGGAGAACGAGTCGCACCATTGGGTAAAATGAAGCCAGTGGAGGAGTCAAAGGCTTTACCCGGTTCGCTCGAATTACGCCACCACAAATACAACTCTCCAGAAATACTCCAATTGCGTTCTCCAGTTTCCCAGCCCGTTGGGGGGTTCACAATTAACTCTCCTTGTGCTGTTCTTTCGAGTCTCAAGTCTGGGTTGGCTGCTGCTAAGGCTGCAAACTGTTCCTGGGTGACGTACAACCCAATTGTAGACGGCAACTCAATCAATAGGGTTTCGGTTTCTGGGTTGGTGGGAGTCTGTACCATCTTGACCTCTTAGACAATAGGGATTAGGTGAAAGATGCCTGCCCTATTAACTAAACATTCTACAGGCAGATATAGCGATCGCTTGTAGATTGAGCAATTAACGTCTCTAGTTGATTTGTTGTTTTTGGTTACATTCAAAAAATTCTCGGTTGAAGCTGTAAGGCACGGCGGTAAGAGGTACTTGCATCATTAAGCTGACCTTGTTCTGCTAAGATATCGCCTAAGTGTTTGTGCGACCAAGAGTAATCTGGATTTAGTTCAATGGCACGTTGGTAAGAGGCGATCGCATCTTCCCATTTCTGCTCTTTTTCTAAAGCCTTGGCTAACTCCAAGTGGATTTCAAAGTTATTTGGGTGAAATTGAAGTGCGGTTTGATAAGTGGCGATCGCCTCACAAAAGCGATTTTGTCGAACAAAAGCATTGCCTAACTGCAAAGAAATTTGTGCATCATCTGGCTTAATTATCAATGCCTGATGGTAAACTTGGATATCATCGGGGTTAGAAGCGATGCGAGAGCGATAATAGCTCATTATTCCCTCGCTTCCCTGAGTCTGGTGGAGATAAGATTTGAGTAGTGCTAATTCAGTTTGCGAGGTCTGTAATTCAGATTCAGATTGTGTCAATTCAGTTTGAGTTTGTTGCAATTGGTTTTGAGTATATTGTAAATCCGACTGAGATTTTACAAATTCAGTTTTAGAGGCATGTAGTTCAGATTGAGATTGTGCCAATTCAGTTTGTGTGGTGTACAGTTGAGACTGAGATTGTTTGAACTCTTCTTGAACTTGTTGCAGTTCTGCTCTACTTTGTTGCCAATTCCCCACTCTGTCTAGCAACCGATATCTGCTCAAAGATTCTATACAAAAGGCAGTTGTTAATTCCGCCGAGCCAAATGTCTTTTTATCTGTTTTACCACCATACATAGGAATTCTCTGCCAAGAACCATCAGATTGTTGAGTTTTGAGTAAAAAATCAATGGCTTTATCTAAGCTGAGGGTTTGACAATTGAAATTCAGCAACGTACATACGGCTAAAGCTGTCAGTAACTCATCACCAAATGATCCGTCAGCTTTCTGTAAACTGAAAATTTTATTAGTGACTGGAGCTATTATTCCTCGAAGTGAATTTACACCATTAAAATATGCTCTTGAAAGCATGTAGTAGAAACTTAACTTGTGATTATAGAATGAGGTGTTATCGTCTTCGCTTCCTTGAAGAACAACGCTAGTTAAATACTCAACTGCCTTTTGGGTCTGTATATTTTCTCCTAGATATAACAAAACATTAGCGTTGACTACACAGCAAATATCATCTTTGTTAGTCAGTTGCCAGAATTCATCTAGGCAAGAAAATCGTTTTCCTAACGTCACTAAATCTAGAATAATTCCTCTGACATATCTAGGAAGTAGCCAAGTGTAAAATAATCCCTGTCGGTTTCTGTTGCCAAGAATGATTGCAGTATTCGGCTGAATTGGTATACCATTCATCCTCAAAACATAAGACGCGCAGCAAATATCATCCAAGTCAGGAGGCGCAACATAATGCTTTTCATTTTTTGATGACCAATACCTCCACAATCCGCTTGATTCCATTTCTTTTGATAGAAAGCTTAATCCTCTTGCGATTAGTTGTTGCACTTTACTTTCATAGCTGAGAAAACTTAGAGAATAAATCACAAGTGAGGTTACAAAGGGTGAACTATCAAAAACTAATTTTTCTGTTACTTTCTGCTTCAAGCCAAGAGTTCCACAAATCGCCTTTAAATTTTCATTTGGTAAGGTGGTCTGAAACTCTCCATCTTCTAATTGGACTTGAGTTAAGAAATCTATAGCTTTAGTGATACTATCTTGAAACTTATCAGAAGGTAATGTAGTAGGGATTTCAAGCATCTCTTGCCGTTCTTGCTGAATAGTTTCTTGTCTATTAAGATCGTTCCGCAGCAGCTTGACTAACTTTGCAATGAGCTTTGAACATGAAATAAAAGGGAGATTAAATTCAGTCGCTCTTTGGGCGATTGCTGGATAAAATAGGACTATATGTAACCCCAGTAAACTCAAAAATGACACTTCTCGGACAGATAACAGAATTGTCAAAGCCAAAGGCAACCACACTTCGTAAAAATCATGGGGTAGTATGTAGGCTTTCTGAACCGGAGCAGTGTCAAACACACCTGATGTCAATTTAATATTGATCATCCTTAACAGAATATAAGGGATGAAGAACACTAGCACTAAAGGAGCGAAGTGAGAAGTAACCCACATTAATAGACATAGCAAGAAAATTTCAGATGGAAAGACAATATAACTTATTCCAAATCGAGCCGAGTCTACGCCGATGCTTGTTACCAAAGTCTTCACGCCCGAATTTAAATCATTTTTCCAATCCCAAATTTGATGTAAAACAATAGCTCTAATTCCTACAAGAAATGCCCAAGCTGTGGCGACAGTAGCTAAAGTAGCGCTCTCCGGTTGGGGTATGCTGGCTAAATCAGAGAATACTGTAGCAACAAGCAGGGTTGGTACAGCATGTACCTGTGCTGCATCAGTAATTACCCCCCAAATACCTCTTTCTTTGAGTCTGAGGGGAGGTGCAGAATAAATAGTTAGCAGTACGTAGATAGTGGCAAGTAAAAATGTTGATTTAGTATTAATACCAATAAAAAACCAAGGGATTAAACCTGCAACTGCCAAACTTGCACTCAACAAAATGCGCTGTAAATTTGATAAGCAAGCTATTCTATTGTACTTACCCGCTTGCAAATCCACTTCAATATCAAAAATATCATTGACAACATGACCGTAGGCAGCTACAAAAAACATGGAAGCTATTAGAGATAGCAGCGTAATGATAGATTGTAGAGTTGGCGTAGCTTGTAAAAGTATTTCGGCATAGGCAATAGCCAGTAGCGGCGGAATTTTATAAAACCACCAGTCGTTACCTCGAAGCAAGTTGAAAAATGATAAAAACTTTTCCCTGATTCCAGTGTCTTTATCTGCTTTTCGTTCTGGAGCATTCATAAACTCCACAAATTGTTCTGGTGTTATTGGCGCAACTTGATAATCAAAGATACCTAGACTTAGAGCATTTTCTGGTTTTTCCCCTTGAATGTAACTATCATAAAACGTATCATCTACTTCAAAAACTTCTAGTTTATTAGAGTTTTGAGAATATCGAGAATAAAACAGCACTGGACTATTTTTAGGGGTTATAACGCAGATAAGTGCTACTCTTTCAGCATTAGTTGAGTTAGGACAAGAACCATGAAAGAGGCGATTATCATATACCAAAGCCTGTCCGGCTTTCATCGGAATATTGGTAAGATAATCCTGTTTCATTATAGACAGAACTTCCTGACTATGTGCAAAACTATTAGAAGACCTTGGCGTTGAATTTAGCAAGTGACTTTTTTGAACAACATTAAAGCAGCCATTTTCCTCATTAACGTCAATGAGAGGACACCAAACTCCAAAAGTTTTTAAATTTATCTCATCTGCGAAAGATCGGTCTTGATGCAGAGTTACTCCGCTGGAAAGCTTGTTAGGTTTTTTATTAATAAAAGTGCAAATAGCTACTTTATGATTAGGAAATAAAATTTCTAATTTGGGAATAAAAACTTTTTTTGCTTGTTGGATGACTTGTTGCCGATAGGCTAGGTCTGAGCTACATATAGTCGCAGATACAAAAGGCTCTATTATATCATTGGGGATTGAGTTTTCTCTATAAAATCTAATAAGACTTTGTACTTCATCTTCCTCAAGAAAATCAATAACTGTATATCCTTTATCTTCAAGTTCCTGATTAATACTACTAGGTTTTACTGAAATGAGGGAGCTAGAGCCTGCTTTTCCGCTCTGCGAACGTTTTTGCATTTTCTCAATGAACTCTTCTTCTGTGAGAAGCCTATTTTGATTTTCAATAAATCCTAAACTTTTCAAATTAGATGGTCTTTTAAAAAAATCTTGAAACACGAAAAAATCTGGTTCAGTCTGAAATACTTCAAATCCTTTTTTTGGTTCATTTACATCAAAATAGTAAAAAACAGGATCTATTTCGCTAGGGACTAATATAGCCTGCATCACATATCTTGGCTGATCTGTATGATTTTCATCTGAAAAATGCAATAGACTATGGTCAAAAACTAGACATTCTCCTGCTTTTAAGCAGATGACTTTTCCATATTTTTCAACAATTGCATCTTCAAAATTTTTACAGTAAAAGTCAACTGTACTAGTCACAATATCAGGAACAATTTCATGACTACCTTCCACAACTTGGAGAGTTCCATTGTCTTCATTAGTATCTACCAAAGGACACCAAAGAGTTAATGAAGTATAGTTTTTTCTATCAAGAACAAACGTCCAATCTTGATGAACAGGAAACTTCCCTTTACCTGGAGGCTTGATAATAAAATTAGTGGTAATTATTTTGTAATTATCAAATATATTTTTAAGGCGAGGTTCTAAAATACTCGTAATTAATTGTTTGGCTTTGATTTTATATTGTATATTACTGTCGAAATCTGTTAAGTGATAACTAGGTTGTTCAGAGGAGCTTTCAGCATTAAAGTTATTATCTGGTTTCATTAATTGTAATTCCGATAAAACCAAGTTAACTTCCTGACTAGACAACATTGGCATTGTTGAATAGCCCTTAGTTTTAAATTCTCGTTGGTTTTCGGCTTTAAGAAATACATTACGCATAGCGATACTGGTTTTAAATTAAATGGTGGCTAAGTTTTAAATGGACAAGCAATCCAGTATTTTAGCTTAAACATAGGTATTCTGGCTTACTAACCTAATAGATGTTTTCAAAAGGCTCATTTTGATCTCCTCTGCACGAAATTTTCAGCTTTCTATCGCTTGGGAGAGCCGATTTCTTCTTTCCTGTTTCCAAATTTACAATTGCGACTGGACGACATTATGTCAATCTGAAACTCATGCGCGCGCGATTGTGGAAGCAGAGATATATCCATGCGTTGCAGCCGTTAGCCGAAGCGGAATCACATCAGGTGACTGAGGAGAGGAAGTTTGCTTACGCGATCGCCCTCTTAAATTAGTCTTGACTAAGGAGATCGCACCTCCCAACTCTCCGACCAAATAGCGTATTCTTTTCTAGAAAATGAGAAGTTAAAATCTCAAAAAACTCAACTATGCCATATCTACTCCATCAACTTCTAGAAACCAGCACCAAGCGATACCCAGAGCAAGAAGTAGTCATTTATAAAAACAACGCTATCACCTATCGGCAGCTAGACATACTCTCCAATCAACTAGCTTGGGTTCTCAAAGACACTGGGATTGGAAAAGGCGATCGCGTCGGCATCTGTCTCAAGAAATCAATCGAAGAAATCGTAGCTATTTACAGTTGACAGTTGTAGGTGCGGAATGCGGGATATAACATACTTTGTCATGGTGAGGAACGAAGCAATCCCAATCACTGCGATTGCTTAGTTGTTCCTCCTCGCAATGACATCTTACATTTAATTACGCTTACCTACTCAGTAATGTCCTAATCTACAAACTAAAAAAATACCATCATAATTGTCGTACCGCAGCTAATTGAAAATAAAACATCTGTGTAATTAATTTTGCTTTAACTGAGTAGGTCAATTGAGTGGTGCATCTTAGCATATCTTTGAACATCAGCCAACTCTAACCATTCAAAATTATCAAGCTGTGCTATCGTTTTTTTAAACTCCAACTTAGCTTTTTCAAAATTTTTGACATGAATAAAATGCATGACTTTAGCTGCTAGAATATTCTGCTGCATTTTCTTTGCTGTAATGTCTAATGAATAATTAAAAGCGGCTTCAACTTCAGTTTCAGAAAAACTATCAAATGAATACGAATTTTGTAACACCTCATTGGGAATTGGCTTGACATAGCGAAAAGCTCTAGAGGAATAAATGAAGGGATGCTCAATCGGCACTAAATACTCTCGCAAGCGATACATAATTAGATGAATCCAAGAAGTATAGTAATGAGCAAAGTCTTGGTGGATTACCAGAGATACTTCTGGAATCAGATAGGGAAAGAAGTTTTTTATAATACTATTTGTTAATTCCCAGGATTTCATCGCATCAATAAAAAGACACTCGATTTCATCTTGTTGCCAGCCAATTTCTGCAAGATCCCCAGGATAGACATGAATGAGATGACTCCAAGGATTAATTCGCTCCTGGTATTCGTCTAGAAAACTATCTCCATCTTTGTACTTTCCTTCTAACGAAGTGCCGATGATATTTTGCGTCATATTAGCCAGTGAAGACCAAATAAAAATATCATAAACATGAATGCGCTGGTTTTTGTTAGTTACACAAGAGTTAGCCTCAAGCCCCATTGCTAAGGAAATGGTTGATGAACCCAACCAGCAACCAAGTTCTACAATTTCTCCTCTACCTGAATACTCATTTTGGGCATAGTTCTCTAAAAAGAGTTGCTCCTCCATTGAAGTCATACCCAGTATCCATCGCCTGGGTTCACTTTTATCTAGATGGCTTGCAGGTGATGTAGCTGTTTGACAAAAAGCTTGCTTCATGTATTTAAATCTTTGATTCAGCAAGCGTTGATTTACAAAATGGAGAAACTCTCTCATGGGTACATCGAGTTTCTCAGGGTAGGCCCAGATAGCTTCAATCATAGCTTGTGCAAGCGATCGCACATCTTCCGGTATGAACCAGCGCACACCACTGGTGCGTCCAATAAGATTGAGAGTTTCTCGAAATCCACCTGTATCTGAAACGATTAAACTAACAGGTAATTGTCCCATTTCTAATGCTGTATGGGGAAAGTTCTCTTGACTACTGGTGAGGCAAACGACTACACTATGCAACAAACTCACCAACTGAATCGCTTCTTGACTGAACAAATCAGTCACAATGGTGTAACAACAATTAGAGCCTAACTTTTGTTTAATATATTGCTGGCTATCTAAACCTTGTAAACCCTCTGCTTGCAGCTCAACGTTTTTACCCATAAAGATGATATGAACTTTTTCAATAACATTGCTTTCTAGTAGTTTGATTGCTTCTAGGAAGGTAAAAAGCCCTTTTCTCTCCTCTAATCGTCCAAAAAATACAAGCGGAATTTTATCTTCATCAACAATTATTTGCAAATCATTTCTCAGCGTAATTGTTTTCAACGGTTGTTCAATAACTGAAAAACAATAAGGTAAATGTTTTGCATGAGATGTTTTCCAGCCATACTTCTCTACTTTCTCTTTAAGAAAATGTGACAAAAAGAATGCTAAATCTGCCTGTTCAAAGGAATATTGCTCATAATGGCTCGTTTGCCAAAACCAGCGAGGATGAGAATGTGTGTACCTTGCATGAGCTTCTTGCAGCCACTCCTGCCCACTATGCAAAGTCACAGCCACCACACAATTTTCTCCTAAAACACGCGATCGCTTGGCTTGAACTGTGCGGTATCCCAATCCCAGCATTTCTGGAAATTCAATGTAAATATAGGTGTTAGGAAATGTAGTGGCGATCGCAGTCACAAAAAACAGGGCACAATAGCTCTCGTAGTCTACCCATTCTCCATGCTGCAACTGAGACAAAATTCCCAAGTGAGCCGGCTGTAATTCTAGTACATCGATACATTCACTGGTCGAAAAGATATGTTTCACTGCGGGAATAGTTGACTCTCCAGCAAACTTCTCTTGACTTTGGCAAAGCAGTAGCACAACATAAAAGTCTTCTGCTGCTAATTTCTCACTAAGAGTGCGGTAGTAAGTGCCAATTCCACCATTTCTAAAAATACCTTCGTATTCAGTTGTGACAAGTAATGCTATTCGTGCAACTGCTGAGGGCAATTTGTCTTTTATTATCTGTTTGAAGCTGACTTCAAAGTTGTTATTATGATAATTTTGCAGCCTTTTCTTTTGAAAAATTAGATTGGGAATTTTATTAGTAAATGCCAAAGGTTGATTCACATTGGCTTCGCTAAAGTACTGCTGTAAAAGTTTCTCTTCATTTGAGTTGATTTTTTGAGACAGTAATTTTTCTATGTCTGCTGGCTTCATTGAATTTAAGATATATTGCTGTCAGATTGAATAATACTTGTTATTAACATTTAACAAATTAAATGTACGATTAACATTTTTTCAGGTTTTTGATGAAACTATTAATATTTTTTTACATATCAAATATTAGTGAGTTCAGAAGTTATACGAGCGATCGCCTTTTGAAAAAAAGTTTGTGATCTACTGACAGTGGGAAAATCAAGAGGATATACAACCGCTTCAGCTTGGGGCTAAAAAGCGTCCTTTAATGCTACAACTATTTTGGTTACCTATTTAATTCGTAACGGGCATTACTTATTACTTCCAGTGCTAGTTTTAGGTTTAATTCTGTTCTTTGTGAAAGCGTCGGCTTTAGCTCCCTTTACAGCGCTTCCGGCTATTATGCAATATAGTTTTCTCCTTGTCCCTCTCCTATCATCGCTTTCAGCCTTTAGGATGTACCTCCTAGCTGCCGGAAGTGCTGTATCTATACGTTGTTCTGATTTTAGTTAAACATATAGGAGTGCGATTTGATTTCTGAAAAAATATAAGTATCTGTAGTGGCATGGCAAGCCTAAAATAGTGTATTAGATGTAGGCTAGATTGACGCTAGGAAACCCAACATGGATCTTGCAAGCCCAACATATATTATTCCCAATTAAATTTCATACCTAGAAAATCTTCTAATTTCTGATTGTGCGGTTTAAAAAAATCAGATAATTTTTTGCGTAATTCGTTGTTAGTTTTTGAATAAGAGCCAGAATTAACCTTGGGGTATTCTGAAAGCGAGTAATCAGTTATTTCTAAAAAATTATAAATCTGTTTCATAGTTTTATCTGTTTGATTATAAAGGTCTTCACTTCGCAAAATCAGAAACTGTTCTCTCGGAAAAACAGTCATCCATTTTTCTAAGAAATAAACGTATAAACCAAACCAGAGATATCCTTTTTCTGTTTGCCAGTATTTCTCAATGACTTGGGTAGGATCGGCTATGTCTTTCAGTATTTCCACTTCAGATGTCATTGCTACTTCTAAAGAACGATGTTCTTTCATAAATTTAAGACTCATATAGTATTGAGAAATTGCTCTATCTACTGGGTTACGTAGTATAGCAATTAGCTTAATTTGGGGAAATAGCTGAAATACTTTTTTTTCAACTTCATAGCTACCGAGATACCAAGGAGTTGCTTCTCCGGTTAAAAAGCCTCCTTCAGCAGGAAGAGGAGGAAAATGAGCTAGATACCAATCAAGTCCGAGGTCAAAATTTTTATTAAAAAAATGTAATTCTTTGTCGGTAGCTGGGAGAAATTGAGGGTGTTGGCACAGATAATAGTAAAGCGAAGAAGTGCCAGCTTTACCCATGCCAATAATCAAGAAACTTACATCATCATTTTTCGGAGAATTTATGTACTTTTTTGTAATTTTTTTATTCAAATGAATGGTTTGATTAATGGCAAATTTATAGGCAATAATAGCCTCAGATATTTTACCTTGTTTGGTTAACATGTCTCCTAAAACTACATAAGCATAGGGTGGAGTTAAACATCCTTGAATTAGTTGATGATAGAAGGTGATTATTCTCTCTAATTGGTTGAATTCAGGGGTAAAACAATAGTTGATTATACAATTCAATGTAAGATAAGATAAAGATAAGGATGGTTCAATTTCAATCGCTTTCATATAAGCAGCAATTGCCTCATCCCATTGTTTTTTTTCTTTAAAGTCATATCCCAATACAATAGCATCCTTCCATGTTTTAACATCAGCAGGAGTTTTTACTGTTTCAGAACGTGACAGCAGCATCTGAAAGCTTTCATAATCCAATTTACTTTGGAGGAGATTTTGAAAGGCAGTAACTTCTTCTCCTTCAAAACCTAGAGTTTGTAGCATCTTATTTAAGACTTTAGGTACTGATGCTAAATCTGGTTGAATTTGCAAAGCTTCTTGACAGACTTCGAGGGTTTTATCTAATTCTCTTTGCTCATAATAAAGTTCGGCTATTTTGTCATAAATGGCTAGGTTGTCAGGCTTGATCTGTAGAGATTTTCGATAATGAGTTACTAATTTTTTTAGATGGGATTCCATAATTATTATTTTTGCTATCTCTTAAACTCAGTTATCGAAGGTGCTGGTGTCGAAAATCTCAAGTAACTTTTGTCAACTCAAGTGAAAATTAGTAGAAGAGCGATCGCTTGTTACTACTTTGAGCTTGTAATAACTTGAATTTGCCCGTTTCCCGGTAAATTACATAATCCAAAGTGAGAGTGATGATTGTTACTATAATGAGACGTAACGTAAAAAACACCTACTTTTTCATAAACATCGCAAATCTGAAATCGGCTGTTAAATTCCACTTGGGGAAGTTCATCAATGCGAGCATAATCATCAGCCTGCATTGTTAGCAAAGCAAAACCGAGAACGTATTCACCGGGAGCTATACTCAGGGTAATACTACGACAAAAACGCACGCGATCGCCATGATGAACTTGCTTAGGAATGCTAACCTTTTGTAGACAGGAAGACTTACTATGAATTACCACATTAAACTTATTAGTAATCATGACAACAGCAATTGGTACACCAATAGTTTCCTTCAGTTGAAATTCGCAACAAAAATAAGCTTGTTCGCCTTGCAAAAAATTGACGCAGCCCTTACCCTTAACGTTACAAATAGTGTAACTAATTAGTTGAGCATAATTTGCCTGGGGAAAAGAAACAGGAATAAAAACTTCATCAGCAGGCCAAAAAAAATCATCCGGTATTTCTAAAGGTACTTCTACCTTTTCTTGAAGAACAGTCGGAGAAACATTATTAGCCAAACCCATCTTTAGTTGATGGAACTTAATAATACCTTTCATCGATTCTCCTTGAAAGATTTTTTCTCCACGATGCAGTACAATCACCTCTTTACAATATTGCTGTACCGATGCTAATTGGTGAGTCACTAAAATGATCGTAATCTGCTTTGCTATCAGTTCCTCAAGACGGGCATAGCATTTCTGTTGAAAGAAAATATCTCCAACTGCTAAAACTTCATCTAAAATCAGAACATCACATTCTAGAAACGCAAATAAAGAAAAAGCTAATCTTGTCTTCATTCCAGAAGAATACAACTTCATGGGACGGTCAAAAAAATCTCCCAATTCCGAAAATTCTTCAATTTCTTTTATTCGTTCTTGGACATATCCTTCAGGAAATCCCAACAATTCAGCGCTGTAAATTGCATTTCCTCGTCCACTAAGTTCGGGATTAAAATCAGTTCCTAATTCTAGCAGTGAGAGAACTTTACCATTTAATTGATAAGTTCCTGATGTTGGCTTCAACACCCCGGTAATTATTTTTAATAATGTACTTTTACCCGCTCCATTTTCCCCAACAATACCAAAAAAATCGCCTTTACGCACTGAAAAAGACACATCTTTCAATGACCAAAAAGGCTGATGATAAGTGTTCTTTCCTAAACTTAACCATTCTTTAGCACGATGCCAGGGATTTGCATAAATCTTAAAACATTTACTTAAATTATTCACCTGCAAAATAATATTATCACTCATATCACATCTCTAATCTCATCTTGGAGCTTTTGATTGACAACATTACCTAACCAAACAAATAAAGCTAGCCACCCAAGCATAATTAGCCAAACATGAAATCCTGGCATTTGATTTTCTAAAATGATATTGCGAACTGACTGAATATATGCATAGGGTGGATTCAGATAAAGCCAAGGTAAAATATTTTTGGGAACAATGGATTCTGGATAAAAAATAGGTATCATCCAACTCCATAAGGGAATTAAAAATTGTAAAATCTGCTTGACATCGGGAAAAAGAGTTTGTAAGTTAGCTAAAATTAACCCCATACCAAAACCTAAGCCTTCTAAAAGTAATCCCAACACTGGTAATAACAATATTCCAAAACCTAGATTCCCACCTAACAAAATACCAATAGGAAGCACTAAAGCTAGGTAAATAAACAGCAGAAATAGCGAAGTTAAAGTGACTTTAGCCACAAAAACCTCAGAAGGAATTGCTAAACGCCGCAGATAAATAGAATTTTGTACAAAAGCATTGCTACCACTAGCAATAGTTTCCGCAAATGTCCGCCAAGGTAGCAGTCCAGCCATCAGATATAAAGCGTAGGAACTCCCCCGCACACCACGAGAAAGCAGTAAAGAAAATACAACTGTGTAAATGAGAATTTCGCACAGAGGATTAATAATGTTCCAAAGGATACCTATACCCGTACCAGCATAGCGATAACGCAATTCATACCAAGCGTTGTAAAAAATGTAGCGCCGATATTTGTAAAGATTATTAAAAAATAAGTAATTTTTCATACCTGGCAATTGTATACAATTTTTAAGATTGCTTGCCAAATGATGTTTATAAAGTATCATTTTTAACTTAAGTGTATTGAAACGCACTTGGGTTATTGGCATTGGAAGTTAATTCCAAGGCAGGTAAGCAACTAACAATCAAGATAAACACTAGCAGTTTGCTTGTTTTATGTCTACAGTTACACCTTTCCTTGCTGTCAGCGAATTTATCAATGTACTGCAAAGGAGAAAATGTAAATTTTCTAGTCCAGTATATCAGCAACCAGTTGTATCCATTATTTCTTCATTCTTTAACGCCCATAAGTATTTTGAAGCTACTTATAAATCTATAATCAATCAGACATTCCAAAATTTTGAATGGATAATTGTTGATGACTGCTCTACCGAACCAGAAGCGTGCGTCTTGTTTCAATCTTTACCCAAAAGATACGGAAAAATTAAAACCTTGCAGCATCATACTAACAAAGGACTAGCAGCAGGTAGGAACACAGCCATTACCTATGCAACGGGTAAGTACTTATTTTTCATGGACTTAGATGACCTGATTGATCCTACTTACATAGAGAAGTGTGTGCTATTTTTGGAAACTCATCGAGAGTTTTCCTTTGTTAACTCCTACTCAGTTGGTTTTCAAGCTCAAGAATATTGGTGGACTCACGGCTTTAATAAACCCTCGCAATTTATTCACCAAAATTGGGTTACAGGTAGATTACTTTATCGCAAGTCAGACTTCGACTGTCTGGGGGGATTTGATGAAAATCTGAGATTTTACGAAGATTGGGAAAGATGGCTCAAAGCCATAGCCAACAACCAAAAAGGTTGGACAATACCTGAATACTTAGATTGCTACCGTCGCCTTGATTCTGGTTTACTAACAATTTCTAAAGCAAATGTTACAGAAGAAAAACGAGTCACAGAATTAATTCAATCTCGCTATGAAAATTTTTTTAATCACAATTATCTTCCCGATATCAGTATCGAACGATATAACTTTACTTCGGATTCCCGCTTCCCGAAAATAGATATTATTAATCCTCTTGAAAAAGACTACTCCAGCAAGTACATACTTTGCTTTTTCCCTCACTTAGAAGTTGGTGGTGCTGACAAATTTAATATCGATTTAGTGACTCTATTAGCAAATCGTGGTTATGAACTGACTATTGTTACAACTTCCAAATCAGAGCATCCTTGGCAGAAACATTTTTATGCAGTCACATCAGATATATTTCATTTGCCCAATTTTTTACAAGATAGTGACTGGTTAGACTTCACTAAATATATTATTCAATCACGTCAAATTGATCTTGTCTTTATTTCTAATTCTTACATCGCTTATTACTTCTTACCTTTACTGCGTCACGAATTTCCTGATATCGCTTTTATTGACTTTACTCATACTATAGATCCTGGTTGGCGTGGATGTGGATATCCACGTCTTTCGTGTAAATTTAGCCAATTTTTGGACTTACAAATCATCTCCTGTCATCACCTTGCGGAATATTATCGATGTCTGAATCCGCAAACTACTGAGGAATTGCAAGTTAGTTATACTAACGTTGATACTAATAAATGGGTGCAGGATAAAAAGAAACGTGACCAAGTGCGATCGCAACTGAAAATTCCTCATGAGTCAGTTGTAATCCTATTTCCGGCAAGGTTAGTAGAACAGAAACGTCCTCTACTTTTAATTGAGATTGTTCAAAAACTAGTTAATCGCTCTTTCAACGTCTCAATAATTGTTGTGGGTAATGGTTATTTGTTGCCGGAAATGCAAGCTAAAATTAATCATTTTGGTTTAGATTCACACTTTCATATATTGCCTGCTATTAATCCTGAAGAAATGCTTGCTATTTATTGTGCAACAGACATCTTGTTACTCCCATCAGCTTATGAAGGGATTTCTCTGGTGATTTACGAAGCAATGTCTATGCAATTACCAGTCGTTGCTTCAGATGTTGGAGGACAAGCAGAATTAGTCATACCTGGAACTGGGTTTTTAGTTCCTAAAGCAGAAAATGAGATCAGCGAAGTCGAGTCATACCTGAAAGCATTAATTCCTTTAATTCAAGATAGCGAGTTGCGTTGTAAAATCGGTTACTATGCGCGGCAACGAGTCGTTGAACTATTTTCCTTAGATAAGATGGTTGAACGCATAGATACCCTATTTACTGAGGCGATCGCTTCATGCCCAACCAGAACCAAACCAATCATTAATCTGGCTTTAACTGAAGAAATGCTACTTCTTGCCCTAGAATACCTGCACCAAGAACAAGCTTTAAGCAATTTATGGCAAGAAAAGCGTCACTTGGAGAGAAAAACACATCAACTTGAACAAGAAAAACACGAATTAGGTTGGAAAAAACGAGCGATGGAATCATCCAAGTTCTGGAAATTCAGAACACTGTGGTTTAAACTCAAGCGATCACTTCGTTTGACTCAAGAAGAGGAAATCTAAATATATGAAGATATTTTTGATTGCCAGTGAATGTCCTCCAGTTCCTGGTGGGATTGCTACCTATGTCGGCAATATGGCGGCGATGTTTTCTGATGCTGGACATGACATCACTGTTTTTGCCCGCAGTCCTCAAACAGGAATTGAAGAAAAAAACAAGCTGAAAATTATTAAAATAGTTCCTAAAGATACTTATTTATTAAATTCTCCAAAAGCTCATCCCCGTTCTGAAACTCATCCAGCCTTCCCACATAACGTTATGGGTTACTGGGGGGCAATCAGCTATCAGTTAGCAGAGGAAGTCATTAATTATATTCGCACTCATGGCCAACCAGATATTATTGAGAGCGAAGACTATAGCGGGATTGCTTATTTTTTATTACAAAAAAAGTTATTAGGCTGTCCAGAACTACAAAGAGTACCCATAGTTCTCAACCTACATAGTCCTCAATATCTGCTTTATCCTGCTGACAAAATGCCTAGTTATCATCTTTGTGATTACTGGGTAGGAAGAATGGAAAAGTTTTGCATTCTGGCTGCGGATGGAATTTTCGCTCCTACTCAGTACATTGCCCAGCAGGTAAAAACGACTTTAAATCCCGATCTCGACATTGAAATTATCCCTTTACCAGCACCTCAGAAACTTTTACATCAAGAGCACTTACCATTATCCTTACCCACGCCGGGAGATATAGTTTACTTCGGTAGGTTAGAAGTTAGAAAAGGTATTATCCCCTTGTTAGAAGCTTGCAGTCAGTTGTGGGATGCAGGCATAAATTTTCAACTTACAGCCATTGGTGGCGATACTTGGTATCACCTCCAAGGCTGTTATATGAAAGCTTATTTAACAGAAAAATATCGTCAATATATTAATTCAGGTAAACTAATAATTTCTTCACCTCTACCCCAGGCACAACTATATGAAAGAGTGAAGAAAGCATGGTGCGTAGTTCTTCCCTCTCTCTGGGAAAATTTTCCTAATACTTGCTTGGAGTCTATGCTTTTAGGTAAAGCGATTTTAGCCTCATCTGCTGTTGGTCATATTGAAATGTTACAAACAGCAGCAATCCAAGGAGGTTTAGTTTTTGATTGGCAGAAGAGTAATGATTTCGCTAATAAATTAAACCAGGTTCTCAGTTATTCAACAACTGAAATTATAGAGCTAGGGTTAAAAGCTCGGACTTTAATTTTGAAAATTTCTGCCCCGGAAAATGTATTGTCAAAACGGATGGCACATTTAAAAAAACTTATTGGGCAGCATGAAGATAGAAATATTTTTCCCTCTTTAAACTATCTACCTCACGGCAAAGTTTCTTATCCGTCGTCTTTAGTTGTAGATACAGATATAAGCATCAAAGGTAGAATCTCTATTTGCATTCCATTCTACAACTGCGGTCACTACATAGGTGAAACACTCAACTCTGTATTTGCCTCAACCTATCCTGACTTAGAAGTGATTATTTTCAACGATGGTAGTACAGACAAAAAGAGTTTCGAAACTCTAGCAGTTATCGAGCAAACATATAGTAACCTGAAAATTATTCACTCCAAAAATCTTGGTGTAGCCACAGCGAGAAATAAAATGGTAGAGATAGCAAGTGGTGAATACATTGCTTTTCTGGATGCTGATGATCAAGTTTCTCCAACTTTTTATACACAAGCATCAAAGATTTTAAAGCAATACAAAAATGTTGGTTTTGTTGCTTCTTGGATTAAAGAGTTTGGTAATTCCGAAAAAGTTTGGGTGGCTTGGAATACGGAATTTCCTTATCTACTTTGTCACAACACTCTTGGCGTTTGTACTGTGGTGCGAAAGGCTGCTTACCTTGCTGCTGGTGGGATGAAATCTCTGTTGGCAGAGAATTTAGAAGATTACGAATGCTGGGTTAATATGTGTGAAAAAGGTTGGCTGGGAATTGTAATTCCTGAACTGCACTATTTTTATCGCATTCGTTCTGATTCCCGCTTGCAAAAGGGCAACCGCGAACAACTGCTTTATCTTTATGAGTTAATTGCTGAAGAACATCCTCAGCTATACCAAGATTATGGGGTAGAGATTTATCATTTACTAAATCAAAATGGTGCATCTTGGTTGTGGGATAATCCTTCACAAAACACAGTTGAATTTAATGTTAATATGACGGGTATGGAAATACTTTCTCTTGTGACTAATAAGCTCAAGAAGGTGTACAGCGATGGGGGCATATCTTTAATATTAAACAGGTCGCTGCTAGTGGTAAAATCCCTTCTACGTACCTGGCGTTGATCTCTAGGTACTTTAACCCGGATTTCTCACAAACAATAAAAAATCAATTTACATGACCTGATCAATACCTTTGCCAAAATAAGAGCCTACAAAAATTTTGGCAAAAACTGGCAAAATCCCCATACATAAACGTTTAGCTTCTGAGATAGATGGGACTGTTAGAACCTTTATACTACGGGCAATACGTTAAAAAACCTTGTGGTAAACCCCAAAGGAATTTTTATGACTTATTGTTTTTGCCAAACCTCAGAGAACAGCGAGTTAATGGTGCAAGGATCATCAACCCACCCTCGTAAATTGGCAACGGTATTGTTGTGGAGACAGCCATTTGTCCAACTTTGGTGGATACGGTACACCAGAGAGAAATGTGGGCATGACTTCTACCTGCGGCAACTCAGAGATATGAAAACTTCTGTCGAGATTGAAGGAATGTCGGAGACGGATTTGAAGGGCTACTCCCATTTATGTGGTTGGGCGCTGGCGCACAGTCATGCTCGTTCGGGGAATCGATTTGCTATTAGTGGTTATCTCGGTCAAAGTAACACATTTGAGCAGGCGATCGCTAATTTTGCGGTTGCTTACGCTGACCAAACAGAGCGGGATTACAAAGCACTAGCTGACGCAATTGCGGCAGGGCAGATCAAGGCAATCGAGGAATAATTTTGGACAAGGATTTGAATCCGAAATAATGAAGAAATTGAACGCAAATACAGCCCAGCATCCAACTAAAAAGCGATTTCGCATGTTTCAGGGAATTTTACCTTTGACAGCAGCCACCATTGGGAATGATATCGTTGCGGGTATTGTGCTAGCAGCACTGGGTATTCCGGAAGTTATGGGATACACAAAGATTGCCGGAACGCCCATTGCCACAGGTCTTTATACACTTATTCTTCCAGCCTTGGCATTTGCGCTCTTTGGATCTTCTCGCCATCTGGTGGTCGCTGCCGACTCTGCAACAGCCGCAATCCTGGCGGCTGGACTATCAGGCTTGGCAGCGTCGGGGAGTTCCCAATATTTAGCGTATTCAGAATTAGTCGCCATTTTAGTAGCTGGACTTTTACTGTTAGCACGCCTGTTTAGACTGGGTTTCTTAGCGGATTTTCTGTCGCGTACCGTGTTGGTAGGTTTCTTGACTGGGGTAGGAATTCAAGTAGCGATCGGTCAATTAGGTGGATTGTTGGATTTAAAAGGCGGGGGGAATAATCCAATCCAGCAAATCATTAATACCTTTGAAGGTCTGCCCCATGCCAACCCATTAGCGATCGCGATTTCTCTAGCAGTCTTGATTACCATTAAACTATGCGACAGATTGCTTCCAAAATTTCCAGGTGCGTTGCTGGCTGTAATAGTAGCAATTCTTGCCAGTTGGCTGTTTAACTTTGCCAGTCATGGTGTTATGGTAGTTGGATCTATCCCCAGCGGACTGCCATCCTTTGGGTTGCCTACTGTTGCTCTGAGTGAAATTGGGCAATTGTTTGGCATTGCCCTATCGTGCTGTATCGTCATTATTGCCCAAAGTGCAGCGACCTCACGCGCTTACGCCTTTCGATACAACGAGGACTTTCAAGAAAATATTGACCTTGAGGGTCTAGCTCTAGCGAATCTGGCGGCGGGGGTGAGTGGAACCTTTGTGGTCAATGGTAGCCCGACCAAAACCGAAATTGTTGACACAGCAGGAGGACAAAGCCAAGTAGCTCAACTGACCACAGTAGCAGTGGTATTAGTAGTCATCCTCTTCTTCACTCAACCAATTAGCTATCTGCCGAATGCGGTTTTAGCAGCAATTGTATTTTTGATTGGACTAAAATTGATTGACATTCAGGGGATGCGGGCAATATTTTCGACTCATCGTGAGGAGTTTTATCTTGCGATCGTCACTACTGCTACGGTTGTTTTTATCGGTGTTAAAGAGGGTATTGTTTTAGCAATTATTTTGTCGCTGATTTTGCATGTGCGTCATAGTTATCGACCGCATTCTGCAATCATTATTCCCGATGCTCAGAGATTATGGCAGCCGATTCCTGTGCGTATCGGCAGTGTATCAGCATCTGGTCTGATCGTTTATCGGTTTAGTAGAGACTTGTTTTATGCTAACGCCAGCTTCTTTTCAGAGGAGGTGCAAAATCTCGTGAAAAATGCGGAATCACCCGTGCAGTGGTTTATTCTGGAGTCCAGAGCAATTACTGAAATCGACTACTCCGCATCCCAAACGATTCGGGATGTCGTCAAAGAATTATCCCTTCAGAACGTAACTTTTGTCCTCTCCGGTCTGTCACCGGAGGTAAAAGTCCAGTTCGAGCGGGATGGGCTGACAGATTTAATCGGTGCTAATCGGTTTTTTAACCACTTAGAAGAGGCGTTGGCGGCTTTCCACGAAGTTAGCAACGAACAATCAACTTAAAGGAATTACCTAGAGTGCTAAAACTCCAGGAATACTGGCTGGCAGCAAATGGGCTTTTCTTGCGATCGCACCGCCGCGAGTTAGAGGTTTGCTTGCAAGTGACTCAAACTCAAGTTGCTGGACTCCAATCCCTTGAACCCCAATACTTGTCGGTTAACGGGAAAAGGGGAATGGGAAAGGGGAAAGAAAAAACCTTTAACCTTTACCCCTTCCCCTTTCTCCCAAAACCCGAAAAGTATTGGGTTGCATCTTCCCTCTCCGGCGCTGGTTCACCCAGAATTGTTAGTTCCTCAACTGGAAGAACTCACCGACAACAACCTCTCATGTGCAGAAATTCAAGCACGAAATTATCAGTCGCTATTTGTCAATAAAATGACGAGTGCGATCGCACAAATGTGGGAAATAGGAAATATTGCACCAATACTACGCGGTATATCTCGTAAATCACAGGTAGAAGTGCTATTTAACCTGAGTTCGGGTTAAAGATAAGGAGGTAACCTGAGTTCGGGATAAGAAATCCTCAAAAGCCTTGAATTATCGTTGTTCGGTCTAAAGCTCTGTTTTCATCTATTGTCAATAACACATATTGCTGAGATTAGTTTCATTTGTGAACCTTATTGACAAAATGATTCCACTTTTATCCCTGCTTTGATCAATTCCAGTTTTATTCAATCCTGACAGAATAAGCTTTTTAGCTTCTGGCTTAACCCGAACTCAGGTTAATTTTAGGAGAAACACAATGACTCATCGAGTAAAAGAAATTCTCAGCTGGTATGGCAGCGACAATCCCGGAACGCTGACTAATTTAGCCCGATGGCAAACTAGCTGGAACTGGCAAAGTCGTCATACTGCCTGTGGTTCAAGGCTTTGAGCATAAACCACTACGTCCAACGCTGGGCATTCAACTTGCCCCCCCTGTCGTTGGCTGTGTTGCTTATTAAAGTTAACTGATTAAATAAATGCTTTTTGGAGAGTAGATGCCAAAATAAATGCTTGAAGTTCCAGTAAAAAACCTGGCAAAGTACAAGCATGAATCGATTTAGGTAAATCACTTGATTATCTTACTAAAAACCGTTTCGATGTCATGCCGAGTAGTCAGGGGTTCCAATTTGATTTTAATTATGCAAAGAATTATGGGCTTCATTGAGTTTATTGGCTGATTCTTCTAATAAGCGTTGTTCATGAGCATTTCTTGATAACAGCAGTTGGCGCTCAATGCCTGTTGAGCCAATGATACATGGAAGTCCAAGAACAACTTCACTGCCAACTCCATAGTTAGAATCTGCTCTGGCTGATACTGGAAATATCTGCTTTTCATCTCGCAGGATGGTATCAACTAACTGACAAACTACTGTTGATATACCATAGCTTGTATTTCCTTTGCGTTCAAAAATGTTATAGCCTCGTTTACGAGTTAACTGTGCGTACTCTTGCTGAATTTGTTCTAGCGTTGCTCCTTGTGGTATGGGAAATTCAGTTAACATAATTCCCCCAATAAATGCACTAGACCAAACGACAAATTCACTGTCTCCATGCTCTCCAATCACATAAGCATGAACGTCTTGTTTTGCAACATTCAGTCGCTTTCCAAGTTGATATCTCAGTCTAGCAGTATCAAGAACGGTTCCCGAACCGAAAATTAGGTTTTCTGCTCTGGTGGAAGTAGCGATCGCAATCCGCGTGAGTACATCCACTGGATTGCTAATGATAAGTACGATTGAATTCGGTGCAACTCGATCCAATTCTTTGATTGTCGAACGTATAATCTGTGTATTGTCGCTCAATGTATCTAATCGCGTCTGTCCAAGTTTCGGCTGCACCCCAGCAGTCACAATAATGATATCTGAATCAGCTAAATCTTCATACTGATTTGATGGTATAATCTCCATCTCTTTAAGTAAGGGAATGCTGTCTTCAATGTCCCATACTTGTCCTTCAGCTTTTGATAAGGTTCGGTCAAAAAGGACAACCCTTACACATCTACCGAGTAAAACTAAAGCATTTGCAACGTTTGCACCTACATTACCTGCACCAATAATACCGACTTTGGATGTTTTACTAATCATGCTATAGCTACTTTTTTCTCTTCAAGAGTGAAATGTCGTTTATTTGGTAAGTCCTTAGGTCTGCAATTGCTGTCTTTTTACAACTTGGAAAACAATATATTTAACCCTTCGGTCATCGTGGGATGAGTCAAAATACCATCGCGCAGAACGGTGTAGGGCATCTGAGCTTGGATCACCATCTGCACTGTTGAAATCACTTCACCTGCTTCATGACACAACAGGGAACACCCTAGAATCCGACCTGTCTCTGTATCCACAATCGCCTTCAGCAGTCCATCAGTTTGACCGAGTGTTTTCGCTCTAGGAACGGCTGACGCATCCACCTTCGCCACGCGGATGGCATATCCTTGTTGCCGTGCTTCAGTTTCAGTCAAACCCACATGAGCCAGTTCTGGATCGATGAACAGACAGGATGGAACCAGGCGCTCGCTTGTACTACGGTTGCCCCCATCAATTAAATTAGCTTTGATAATGCGATAATCGTCGAGCGATATATGGGTGTATTGTGGGCCGCCATTGATATCGCCTAACGCCCAAATTCCGGGTACATTCGTCTCCAAGTGATCGTTGACTTGAATAAATCCGCGTGCATCGGTTGCCACACCAGCAGCAGCTAAATTTAAGCTCTCGGTATTAGGCGCACGACCAACGGCGACGAGCAAATGCGAACCCTGGAGGGTGATTTCACGATCGCCAACTTGGATTTTCAGGATGGTTTCATTACCAGTGCGATCAACCCTCAATACCTTCGCCTTCAGCAAGAATTCAATACCATCTTGTTCCAGTAATGTTTGAACTGCGATCGCTATATCTGGATCTTGCTGTGACAGGATTTGTTCGCTTTGCCCAATGACAGTAACACGAGAGCCAAAGCGCCGAAACATCTGGGCAAACTCTAAACCAATATACCCACTACCGAGAACAATCAGGTGTTCAGGCAAGTATTCTAGCTCCATAATCGACTCACTCGTTAAAAACTCAACTTCTGTGAGTCCGGGAATAGATGGAATTAACGGTCGTGTGCCTGTATTAATAAATAACCGTTCAGCGGTAAGTAAGCTATTGTTCCCCTCAGTCGTCGTTACTGCGATCGTTTTGGGAGCAATAAACCTTGCTTCGCCAATGATCAAGTTTTTATCGAGAGCCGTTTCTAAATTGTGCAAGTTCATTGCACGCATCCCTTGCACAACCGCTCGTTTTCGTTGGATCACCTCTGCTAAATTAACGCTGGGTGTATTGGTTTTAACCCCATAAGCAGAACTGTTTCGCACTGTGTTTGCTACATTGGCACTCGCCACCATAGTTTTAGTAGGAATGCAGGCGATATTGATGCACCCGCCACCAATCATGTTTAAACTGCGTTCAACCAGAGCGGTTTTACGTCCGTCAGCAACCAGCGCTGGTGCCAGTGTTTTACCCGCTTTGCCGCCGCCGATAATAATATCGTCATAGTGTTGAGTGTCCACTTCCATATCCTTTGAGTTTGTTGAAGTCAGAATGGGCTAAACGCCCCGCTACTGCTAACAGGAGTCAGAATTCAGGAGTCAGAATCAAGACGCGTAGCTTGCTAACCCTGCGTTCGCAAAGCGTCTCACAGAGAAAGCACCGCTTTTTCGGTCAGAATTCAAAAGAATTCTGGTTCTTGACTCCTGAATTTTGTAAGTCAACTTTTTCTACAATTTTGCCGCATCAAGATACGGTTATTTTTATATACCTCTAAAGTTCCAGACTGTGGGTTATCCAACGTGCCATCCCATACCCAATATTCATAAATTCCATTCCGAAATTTATACACTCGAACACCTTCTGTCGCTTTGCTAGTTCCTTTACCCAAACTTAAATTACCGTTGGGATTGGTCGCGCGATAGAGCAGTTCACCTGAAGTATAATTCCGCCAAATATTTATGTTGTAGCCACCCTGGCATTTCGTACTCAAGACGATGCCAGCAGTAGAGTCAGCAGAAGCTCTTAAGGAACAATTAGTTAATACACTAATTGGCAGAGCAAGGAATAATGCGGATATTTTTAGTAGTCTTTTCATTGTGTTCAAGAGTATTGAAAAACTAATTAGACGGTATTGGCTATATATCCAAAGTTTATCAGTGCTGCGTTAAGTGCAAGTGCCATCCAATTCTCAAAGATTGAGGTCTGACAATCCGGGATGATCGTCAAGACGATAACCCAGTATCCAGTTTGCGATCGCCTCCCCGTTGTAAGATAGAATACTTGACTTCTGTAAAACGGTATAATTTGCATACTAGTTCCGCACCCAAAGCTGTTTCTTCAACGTAGGAATGACTGCGTGGGGAAGAGATTTTTTACTAGTCATTGTAATTTTCATGTTCAAAAAATTCAAATTGTTACATTTCTGCTAGATAAGTTGTACAGTTCTGTGTTAACTTGCGATCGCCTTTGGCGCTGCGCTTCGGGCGATCGCTAAAGATGTTTGCTGTGAAATACCACCTGCGGCTTTAATTAAATCTGCGGCTTTTTCGCCGATCATAATAGTGGGCGCATTTGTATTTCCGGTAGTGATTGTTGGCATGATGGATGCATCCACGATACGCAACCCCTCAACCCCATATACACGAAGTTGTGGGTCTACAACTGCCATTGGATCGATACCCATTTTGCAGGTGCCGACTGGATGATACACCGTATTGCAAACTTCTCGCACGTAAGCAACGAGTGCTTCATCGCTCTGCTTATCTTTACCAGGAGCGACTTCCTCACCGCGAAATTCATCAAAGGCACTTGCATGGAACAAATCACGCATTAATTTAATCCCAGCAACGAGCTTTTGCACATCGGCTTCACTTTGCAGAAAGTTTAGCCGAATCATCGGTGCGTCTTGGGGGTCGGATGAACGCAAACTGACACTCCCAATATTTTGGGGATGGGTCAAACAGACTAGACTTGTAAATCCTAAACCAGAGTGAGCATAGCCAGGGGGTGCAAACACAATCGGGCCGAAGAGAAACTGTAAATCTGGTGCAGTATCCACATTACCCTGAGTATGCAAAAACAAACTAGCTTCCGCAATACTACTGCTGCTGGCTGTGTGTAAATCCTTGGTTGCTTTGTATACCACAGGTACGACAGGGTGATCCTGAAGATTTTGACCGACACCTGGCAACTCAACTACTACCGGAATTCCCAATGCTTGCAGGTGTTCTGCATTCCCAATGCCAGAAAGCATCAGCAGCTTAGGCGAATCGAACGCACCAGCACTTAAAATTACTTCCTGGTTAACCTTGACTTGATGCAGTGTTCCTTCGTGCAGGTATTCCACGCCAACGGTACGCGTGTCCTCAAACAACAATCGAGTCACCAAAGCTTTTGTGATTACAGTCAAATTGGGACGCTGGAGAATGGGTAAGAGAAAAGCAGCTGCGGTGCTGTGACGCTTACCATCCTTGATTGTCAACTGATAGAGTCCTGCACCTGACTGCTGCATCCCATTGGCATCAGGATTATTTGGATATCCCATTGCAACTGCTGCATCGACAAAGCGTTGGGATACCACAGCAGGGGCAATGAGATCGGTCACGCTCAATTCCCCGTCAACGCCGTGGTATTCGGAAGCACCGCGTTGCTGATGCTCGGATTTCTTGAAATAAGGCAGTACATTTTGGTAACTCCAGCCGGGATTCCCTAATGACTGCCAGTGGTCATAATCGTGATGATTGCCCCGCATATAAATCATGAAATTAATCGAACTGCTGCCACCCAAGACTTTGCCACGGGGACAAAAAATTTGGCGATCGTTAAGGTATGGTTCTGGCTCAGAGAAGTATGCCCAGTCAACTTCGGAACCGAGTAAGCTGACGCATTCCGCCGGGATTTGAATCTCCGGTTTAGTATCTGGGTTGCCAGCTTCGAGTAATAACACGGTTGTTTCACTGTCTTCTGTCAGACGGTTGGCGACTACACAACCTGCCGAACCTGCACCAATTACAATGTAGTCATATTGAGTCATAACATTCTCCTTTTCAGTTGTTTGTAGTAGATAAATTTAGTGTTCTGTTAATTTTTGGGAGATAGATGCGATGAGATTCTCCTTTTGTTTGTATGAATTATGTTTGTGCGATCTGGTTTGCTGCATCATGTATCACTAGGACGACAACTAACACTTCTTTCACAACGCAGATGTTTTCATGAGTGTTGTAAAATTAATGAGTTTGATGATTACTCCATTGCTGCTACAACCTCGTCTGTAGACAGAACTGCATTGGCGATATACCCAAAGTTGATCAGTGCTGCTTTATAGCCGTCGCCCAGTTCTGGATGCCGAGGGGCTGCTGTTGCATCCTTGACAACAAGAACCTCAAATCCCTGTTCGAGCAATTCGCGTAGGTGAGCTTCAACACAAAGATTTGCCAACATTCCGAGTAGAATGACTTTGCTGATGTTGCGTTTACGTAGTTGTAAAACCAGGTCGTTAGTTTGCGGCCCATAGACTTTGTGAGGACTGGCCACAATCGTCTTACCATCCTCAATGAAGGGCTTATAGCGAGCGAGCCAGTCAGCACCCGATCCCAGAAATCCATCTAGGCTCAACGCACCACGGCGATCGAACTCCTTAACCTCAAGCATCATTTGCTCTAGGTTGCCGGCAAATTTCCAATTATGGTCGGTGGGGTAGTAATAGTGAGGGGAGATAAAAACCTCGAATTCATACTGCTTTGCGGCTTTGAAGATTCGCTCGATGTTCTCGACGGTGTTGTTATCCTTAACACTCTCACCCACCAAATCCCAGGAAACCCCTTTTTCGCTCAAGACATCGTTTTGCGGATCGATGACGACTATTGCGGTGTCATTCTTGTTGATATTCATGGTTTTTTCCTTGATTGTTGATTTTCACCGTTCTCTTTCTTAAAACCACTCGCGATATGCAGCGTTTTCCCAGTGATTCAGAATCAGAATATCTTGGTTGCCAGAGCGATCGCGGTGGGCGAATTATCGTTCAGTAGCCCTATTTCAGACTTTGACCCCACTGCCTAAATGCTGTTTCAAAAATGCCAAGGTGCGATCGCGCGCTAATTCTGCGGCTTCTTGGCGATAAGCGGAACTACCCACGCGACTAAACCCATAACTCACTCCTTCATAGCGATAGATTGTTACCAGGGGGTTGTCTTTCAGTCCTTGCTGAATGGACGCTTGAGCAGTTGGTGACACAAACTCGTCATTTTTACCCAGATGCAATATCAGAGCGACTTTGTTCCTGGAAGTAGTCGCGCCAGCTTTCGGGTAAGGCTTCTAGTTGAGCAGCTTGGTGAAGTAATTCTGGATTGTTCTGCTCACGAGTATAAAGCTGAGTGATATTAGCAACAGTAATAAGTTAATTAAACAAGTGCTTGATGGATTAAAGGTGCAATGATAGCGATATTTTTCATCAATTCATCGGAGAGAGAAAAGCGCTGTTTCAAGTAATTGGGATCGTTGTAACTCACCCAAACTTTGCCGTCAGTCGCCTCCCATGACAGTATTTTCAGGGGTAAATCCAGGGCGATCGTTGGTTCTGCCACCATGAGGGGAGTTCCGGTTTTCGGGTTGCCGAACAGCAACAACTGCGTCGGAGGTAGGCTAAGTCCGACTTTTTCGGCTTCAGCCTGTTGATCGATGCGGGCAAAAACGGTGATGCCTTTTGCTTGAAGGATGGCTTCTAATCGATCAATGGTTGCAGGCACTGCATACGGGCTGATCTGGTTGATGATGCCGTTGTTTGCATTCATAGCAGTGGATTTCTTACAGAATAAAAACTGGGTAATATGGTCGTTGCTTCAGCTTCTCAAAGATTGAGGTCAGACAATCCGGGATGATCGTCAGGACGACGACCTAGTATCCAGTGGTATTTGCGTTCGCTCTTCAGAATTGGCAGGTCGTTGATGCTGGCAATACGCCATCGCATAAATCCATGTTCATCGAATTCCCAATTCTCATTGCCGTAAGAACGAAACCAGTTGCCGGAATCATCATGCCATTCGTAAGCAAATCGGACAGCAATTCGGTTGTCTTGAAAAGCCCAAAGCTCTTTGATCAGACGGTAGTCTAATTCTTTAAGCCACTTACGTGTTAAGAACTGGACGATCGCCTCACGACCACATAGAAATTCTGAACGGTTGCGCCAAACGCTATCAGACGTGTAAGCGAGTGATACTAGTTCAGGGTTACGTGTATTCCAAGCATCCTCTGCAATTCGGACTTTTTGGATGGCGGATTCATTATCAAAAGGCGGCAGGGGTAGTCGAGGATTTTCGGGGTTGTTCATTGTTCATAGTATGTAAACGGTAGAATCGCGATTCTCGTTCCGAGAGGCTTTGCCAACGTCTCAGCATAGAATGGCACTAAGAAAAGCTATAAGCTTTGCCCTAACTGGTTCCCAGCCTGGAGGCTGGGAACCCATTCTCGGAGGCTCCGCCTCCAGTGGGCTGACCAGAGGCAGAGCCTCTTGGAATACATTCCCAGTCTGAAGACTGGGAACGAGATGACACAAGCCTTTCGCCTTTTCTTAGTGCCATTCGTCTCAGCATGGTTAGATTAAAATTACAGCAGATTTCAAGTTGGTGGAGTACACAAACTAAGTCCCAAAGCCAGGTATAAACCCTGTTTTACTTCTGGATTCTGAATTCTGCTGTAAGTGCGTGCCGACCAAATTACCTCAAAAGCAGTTTAATACAGATCAATGACTACCACCCGCGATGTGCAGCATTTCCGCAGATGCCCCCGTCACAACTGCGATTTTTCCCTCTAGTAGTCTGTCAAGTCAACTTTGCTGGGTGAGATGGTTGGGTATAACCGCTCCATCTTTCTCCGTGCATCATTGGTTTTAAAGCGCCAATTTACACTGGTACATGCATCATTCCGTTGTTGTTCCCAAGTGGCGATTTCAGAAGATAATGTCTGTACGTTTTTTATGCGTCGTTCTAAACACTGTCGAGATAAAACAGAGAATTCAATCTCAACTTGATTTAACCAAGAAGCATGTTTTGGTGTATAGTGAAACTCTAATTTTTGAACAATCCGACGAGCTTCTTCAGGGGAAAAAACTTCATATAAAGATGCTGGATTATGTGTGTTCAGGTTATCGACTACTAGACGAATAACATCAGCATCGCGGTGATAAATATCTACCAAATTCTTCATTTGAAAGGCAAAATCTACTTTTGTTCTTTGTTGTGTCACTTCCATATGTCGCCAACCCGCTAATGGTTGAAAAAAGCAAATATATTGACACTACCGTTTCTTTTATACTCGTAATCATAACGAAGAGGTTGTTCTGGTTCGGCTGGTAATGATTCCCTAACGTCTTCTAACAATTGATACGGACGTTCATCGAAACAGACTACCGGACGTTTTGGGTCTAATGGTTCGCCGTATAAATCTAACAAGTCTTCCATCCGTAAAACATACTCTGCATCAACCTTGGGGATACACCATTGTTCTTTTAACCACGGCTTGACATCGTTTTTTTTAAATAGGAACGCACAGTTTCATAACTAATAGAATCCACAACTTCTATTCTTACTATCCGGTCTGCTAAAAGTTTTAGTGTCCATCGTGTGCGTCCAGACGGTGGGTCAGAACAAGCTGTAGCAATCAAAAATGCTTCTTTAAAACCATCAAGCTTCCGTGGTTTAGGTGGATGAGGACGGTCATTGAGTGTACCCTCAATTCCACTTTTGATCAACTTGGCGCGGGTGCGCTCAACTGTTGAGACGCTGACTCGTAGTCTATCTGCAATAGTAGCATCGGTTTCACCCTCAGAAGCCATTAGAAGAATGTGGGCACGAGTAATAGTTCTTGCTTTACTCTTACCTGTTTTGATTAGCGATCGCAGTTTTTCTGCTTCTTCTGTACTCAAATTTACAGTATACTTTTTTACCATAAATATATATTGCTAGATTTCAATTAGCTTACCAAAAATCTGTCTCACCCAGCAAAGTTGGCTTGACGGACTACTAGTAGTTCGCCAAGTGAACTTGGCGGGGTAAAGGGTAAGGGGGAAGGTGGGGTCCCCTCTGGGGATAAGGGGCGGGGGGAAAAGGTTTAAATCTCTTATCCTTTTCCCTTTCCTCTTTCCCCAGTCCTCACTTAGCATTTTTGGGTTGGCAGACTACTAGTTTTTTCATGATGATTTCTTAAGATCGGGCAGCGTGAACTCCACAGTTTCGCTAGTGATTACTTTGTGCGTGGGGTCAGCTAGTTCGATCAGCACCTTGTGCGCGCCAGGTTCCAGTCCGACCAGGATCACCGTCTCTCCACTGGCATCGACAAAGTGCCACGGCGCGTCGTCAACGGTGATGTGGATATGACCGATGCGCGGCGATACTTCGAGGGCACCTTTGCCAAACACTGGCAACACACGCAAATTCTCCGTCCGGTACTGGATGAAGACACGTCCCTGTGCCAGTGGTTCGGGAAGCGGTGGATCGACAATCAGCTTGGGTGGTGCTTCGTTTTCAATCGCAATCAACGGTGATGATCCGATAATGTCCCTAGCGCTCGGTGTGTGGCTGTTCATAGCAGGTAATACCATTTCACGAAAAATCTGATACAGATGCAAACCCACCAAAGCTTTGCTGCCTCTAAGTTTTTTAATTGCGTTAGCGTAGCCCATTGCGAATTGGTATAACTCGGTAAGCAGCAAAGCGATGGAAGAGCGTCTTTTCCTTTCCCCAAAAACATCGATCGCATCCTATTGGAGATGTTTCTTCAATTGGGCAGCAGCTTGAACAAACAGAGAGCGAACTTCTGGCAGATCGGCTAAACCATTGAGCAGTCCAAAGTCATGAATCATGCCGTTGTACTGCACCGTTGTCACCTCTACCCCAGCTTCATTGAGCTTGCGTCCGTAGGCTGTGCCTTCGTCATGCAAAATATCGCTCTCTGCAACCACAATTAACGCTGGAGGCAAGCCTTTTAGTTGCTCAACCGTCGCTTGTAAGGGAGATGCGTAGATGTCTTTGCGCTTTTCTGGGTCAGGGATGTACAGGTCATACATCCACTTCATCGTGGGTACGGTTAGGTACCGTTTGTCACCGAATTGATGATAAGAATTCGTTTCAAAATCGGCATCGACGATCGGCCACATCATGATATGTAACTTGATGTGTGGTCCTCCGTTTTCTTTCGCCTTCAAAGCAGTGACTGCTGTCATATTTCCGCCGACACTGTTGCCGACCACTGCCAGATTCTTGCCATCCACCCCAATCTCCTCACCATGCTCGGCAACCCATTTGGTTGCAGCATAAATCTCATTGATCGCCTGTGGGTACTGAGCATCTGGCGTGCGCGTGTAGTTGACAAAGACCCCTGCAAACCCTGAAAGCACAACCAGATCGCGCACCATACGCTTGTGTGTTGGATAATCACCCAACACCCAACCACCACCATGAATAAAGATGAAAACAGGCAATGTGTCTTTGATACCTTCCGGTCGCACGATATTGAGCGTAATCGAATAACCGTCGGCGATAATTTTCTTCTCAGACTCTTCAATGCCTGAAAGGTCTACTGGAACGGAAGCCTGTGCATCCACGAGAACTTGACGTGCTTCGAGTGGAGGTAATGTCTCTAGAGGCACACCTCCTGAGTTCAGCACTTTCAAAAATGCCTTCACTCCTTTAGAAAGACGTGGATCGTCTGCAACTTCCAAAATCTTTGCTTGTGAATTTACTTGAGCAACCATGACATTCTCCTTTGATAATTAGTAAACAATCTGTTGAAATGGGACTCCTAGTAGTTCGCCAAATTCACTTGGCGGGGTAAAGGGTAAAGGGTAAGGGGGAAAGGTTTTAAATCCCTTACCCTTTCCCCTTTCCCCTTTCCCCAGCCCTCACCCAGCATTTTTGGGTTGGCAGACTACTAGCGGGTCGCTGCCTCGATCGGTTGTTTCCACACCGCAGCAGCATAGAGCGAGTCCTCAAAATCGGGGGCAATATCGCCTGTGATCCGTGCCTCATGATGCGCCCAGTCCTTAAAGAACAAGTCGTGACTGATGCGCGATACTATTGCAGGTACGTCGCGGCGAATGCTATGGATGTCACCAACCGGCAATCCGAAGCTGACCAAACCAGCAGGATTAAATACGTGAATGTCTTTCAGGTAAGGGGCAGTGCCAGGTACTTTTTCTTGGTATTCGTGGGCGCTACCGAGGTAAGGATGTGCCCCCAAACCGTCGTCGTACAGGTCTTCTGGTGGCTGGTAGCGATCGCGCCAGAGGGCAATATGCTGGGCAAAGTCGGCTAGTTCGGGACGCTTGGTTGGATCAACGAAGTAACCAGTGCCAGCGATCGCAAAATCAAACTCGAAAACATCATCGTTCACCTCGATGGCAATGCGTTCGCCTTTGGCGGCGGCTTCCGCATCGCCCAGTTTCCGTGCCGATTTCCAAGGTGCAGATAGATGGATGTGAAAGTTCGGGAAAGCGATCGCTCGCTTAATCGAGTTCGGGGGTGGCGCGGTGCCTGCTTGACGAAAGTGCCAAGCCTGGAACCATCGGGCTGCATCGGGTAGTTGGGGATAGTTGTCGTAAGCACCAGGGTAATCCCGTACCCGAAGGACTGACAGAGATGCGATCGCTGATCGCCGTACAAATAGATGTACTGCCTTAGCTCCCGATTCCAGCGCCACTGCTGCTGCATCGAAAGCTGAAGCCGCCGCACCCAGCACCGCCACAGTCTTACCACGCAGTGCTTCAAAATCGATGGCATCGGCGGTATGTGCGTACAACGTGCGGGGTAAGTCAGCCAGTATTGGAGGTATGTACGGACCACCCGTGCCAGCCACGCCATTGGCGAAGATAATTTTGCGCGTAGTCTCTATCTGCGGGACACCGTTTACCTCAAGGTGTAGGCGGAAGAAATCTGCGACTGGTTCAATCCGCAACAACTTCGTCTGGTAACGAACCTGGATACCGAGGAAGTGCCGATACCAACTGAGGTACTCAGCCCAAGCTACTCGCTCAATGCGATCGATCTCTGCGTAGGCTGCCGCCCCGTGCCGCGCTTCGTACCAGGCTTGAAAGGACAATTCTGGGATGCCTAGTTCTGGCCCAGGCAGATGTTTCGGTGTGCGGAGCGTTCTCATCCGCGCTCGCGTCAACCACACGCCTGCATGAGCCTCGTCATCGGCTGCATCGATCTCCGTCACACGACCGATCCCAGCACGTCGTAGCGCAAATACAAAGGTGCTACCGCTACCGCTGCCACCTATTATAGTGATATTGTGATCGATACCAGCGCGATCGGGCACCCAGTTTTCGGGATCGGGACCGAGCAGGCGTAGTGCCTCGTGGGCAGCAAAATCGGAATTGCTCGTTGTTGTCATGTCGATCTCCTTAGATATCGTTGCGATGGATGAAAGCTTCTGTTCTTGTCATACCAATTCTCTAAAATATTGTTATTCAAAGGTTTATACTTGAGCATGAGCCATGCTGGAATAATCCATTATTTCCATCTCTCAGGTGAGAACGGATTGCAGTCGTGATGTGAGAAATTGATCGATATAGTTTGCGATCGCATCTCCTTCTTCTTCCAGGGCAAAATGTCCGGTATCGAGTAGATGGAACTCAACGTCTTTCAAGTCACGCTGGTAGGGATAAGCACCGTCAGCAGGAAAGATGTAGTCGTTCTTGCCCCAAACAATCAGGGTAGGGGGTTGATACTGGCGGAAATACTCTTGCCATTGGGGATAGAGCGGTGGATTCGTACCATAGCTGTACAGCAGGGCCAGTTGAATCTCACCGTTGCCAGGGCGATCGAGGAAATGTTGATCAATAGTCCAGGTATCGGGGCTGATCGCTTCTAGATTGCGAACACCATTGGTATATTGCCACTTCGTCGCTTCCAGGGTGACAAGATATTTGAGCTTTTCAGCATTCTCAGGCGATCGCTCTTGCCAGTATGCCTTAATCGGCTCCCAGAATTCGCGTAGACCTTCTTCGTAAGCATTGCCATTTTGAACAATCAAAGATTGCACGCGCTCTGGATATTTAGCGGCAATCCGATAGCCGATCGGCGCGCCATAATCCATCACATAAAGGCTGTACTTTTTGAGAGCGATCGCAGCAATAAATTTTTCCACAATCTCAGCCAAATTATCAAACGTGTAATCAAACTCATTTACACTTGGCGTGGAACTGTTGCCGTAGCCAGGATAGTCAGGAGCAACGAGATGGAATTTATCAGCGAGGGCAGGTATAAGATTGCGGAACATGTGAGACGACGTTGGGAAGCCGTGCAATAACAGAATCGTCGGATTATCACGAGAACCAGCTTCACGATAAAAGATATCTAAACCATTAATCGAAACGGTGCGATATGTAGTCATGGGATTACTCTTAGTAAGTGATAAAAGCCTTTTGGACTTCAAATCTGTGCCATACCGCCATCGACAAACAACTCAATACCGTTCACAAAGCTGCTGTCATCTGAAGCGAGAAAGACAACTGCTTTGGCAATCTCATCGGGTGTGCCGACTCGCCCTAATGGAATAGTGGCAGCTTGGCTATCCACGAATTCTTGCAACTGCTGGTCATTCAGTCCCAAATGATCGTACCCAGGAGTCGGAACTACACCAGGGCTAATGGCATTCACTCGGATCTTGCGTTCTCTGAGGTCGAGTATCCAATTCCGAGCAAATGATCTCACGGCGGCTTTGGTGGCGCTGTAAACACTGAAAGCTGGCGTACCTTTTATAGAAGTAATCGAAGCATTCAGGATAATAGAAGCGCCCTCTGGCAACAGTGGCAGTGCCTTTTGTACAGTGAACAGCAAACCTTTGACGTTTACGTTGAATGTTTTGTCAAAGTGTTCCTCAGTGATTGCTCCAAGTGGGGCAATTTGTCCACTGCCAGCATTAGCGAAGATGATATCGAGGTGTCCTTGTTCTTGCTTAATGGTGGCAAACAGACGATCGAGGTCTGCCAGATTAGAAACATCACTCTGCACAGCCGTAACATTTTTACCAATGGCTTCTACAGCAGCATCCAGTTCAACTTGGCGACGACCCGTGATGTAGACATAGGCACCTTCAGCAACAAACTGTTTAGCTGTGGCAAGACCGATACCACTGTTGCCACCCGTGACAAGAGCGATTTTTCCTTCTAGTTTTCCCATTATGCTAATCCTTTGATTGTTGGGTTTAAAGCGGTCAATTACTAATGGAGAGTGGAGTCAGCAGGAAGAATAGTCAACCCGTATTGGGGAGCAAGGGCGATCGCCTTTTGTATCTTAACAAGCGTGCCATTCCTTACATCTCCTTTGATTGATCTGCTTAATGAGGCTGCTTGAGACTTGCAATGAGGTCGGTCACTTGACGTTGAGCCTCTGCGCTCAGTGAGTCAAAGTCGTCTAAGAAAAATTGACGTTCTAGCGATAACTTCCGGGTATTGAGTAACCCTTCGATCTGCCAACCTTCCTCGCCTTTCGTTACGACGTATAGCGGCAGCGAATCTCGTGACGGTGAAGTTTCGGTTTGTCCGGGCAGTATTACCCTGATAACTACGAGCATGAGCGCGAGTTGCGAGTTCACGAAGCGGACAAAATCCACCTCACCCTCTAGGCGTGTTCCTTTGACAACTGTATCGAACGCTTGCTGATGAAATGCAGCGATTTCTTTTCGACCCTTGAGATGCGTGCCCTCGAATGTGATAAAATCAGCAGTCTCGCTGAACGGGGCAGCGAAGCCTTCGCCGCTACCACGATTCCAAGCATCAATCATCTGGCGATGGAAAGCACGGATTACCGACTCGTCAGCAGTAGTGATGGTTTGAGCTGTTTGTGAATTCATAGTTTTGAGTTCCTTTTAAGTGATAAATCAGTTTTCAAGCGGCATAAAGGGTGTTATGAACTCTGAAAATCATCGGCTCTGTGAGCCTCCCAGAGCCGATCGGCATTGTTTGGGTTCAGGACATAGGGGGCAACTCCGCTCATATAGCCGTTCCCGTTGGTGACGAGAGTGGCTTCATTACTGTCCTCGAAATAGCGTCCGCCAAAGTCAAGAATGAACTGATTTAAAGAGCGATCGCTGAATTTAACTGCGTACCAATGGTGTATCCACCAAATGTTCTGCCAGAAACCAAACTTGCGTCTCATTGGTTCGCAGCACTTGGCTCACTAACAAATCGTTAGTACCACTATCTTGATTCGCTGCTGTTTTATCGATCGCCACTCTCAATTCCCCAACGATCAATTCGTGGGCTTCTAGTAACCGCGACAACATCACAGGTACTTCCTCAACACCATTGGGCGGACGCTTAATCTTAGTAACTTCTGCTACATGACGTGGGTCAGCGATCGCCACGCCTCCGAGTGTTTGTACTCGTTCACCCAGTGCATCAATTAACTCAATTTGTTCGCTGGCGTGTTTGTCAAGCAACAGATGCAGTTGATAAAACGTATGTCCGCGCATCAACCAGTGATGTTTCTTGTAAAGGTGATAGAGAATAATCGTATCTGCCAAAATTTGATTGACTAAAACACAACTTTCGTTGCGGGCACTGGTGTTGAGAACAATTGGCAAATCACGAAGAGTACCATACTGCTGAATTTCATATCCATGTTTATGCAATAAGGTTTGACTGCCATCGACTTCAGTGATGTCTGTATTTTGAGTCGGCACGATCGGATCTCCTAGAGTCAATAATTAGGTCTGTTTTATTTGTATGTACCGAGAAACTTTTTCTCTTAGGATTGGGATGACTTCACAGAGCCGTGCTGGCTGCTTCAATCACTTTGGTAACTTCTTTTGGATGAGAGATAAAAGGAACATGACTGGAGTTAACTTCGGTTGTCTTAGCATTAATCCGTTTAGCCATAAATCGTTGAAGTTCAGGGTTGATGGCCCGATCGCTTTGAGTCACGATAAACCAGGAAGGAATCGTTTTCCAAGCGATTTCATTCACTGATTGCTCAAATGCTGCGCTAGCGATCGGCTTTTGGGTTGCTGCCATCACTCGTGCTTCAGCCTTTGATACGTCTTGGGCAAAAAATTCGTGAAACTTCCCGCGATCAATATAGAGAAAGTTTGCAGCATCAGATACAATCGCCGTACTAATCGGAGGAGCTGCGTACCTTTTATTCAAATCACTCGTCTTTTCACCGACATCTGGTGCAAAAGCATTAACATAAACCAGAGCTTTCACCTGTGGATTGCCAGCCGCCGCACCCGTAATCACATTTCCACCATAGGAATGTCCAACTACTACAACAGAACCTTTTTGATTATTAATCACCCGCTTCGTTGTTGCCACATCATCAGCAAGTGAGGTGAGCGGAATCTGCACAGCAGTCACTCTGTAGCCATCCTGCTCTAACAATGGAATAACGTGTTGCCATGATGTACCATCAGCATAAGCCCCATGAACGAGAACGATCGCAGGTTTAGAGCTGGACGCTTGAGGTAATTCCTTGGAGGTGGCTGGTGTTGGATGCATTGATATTCCAACGACAACACTTAATGCAAATAACCACAGCAACAATTTTTGAACTTTTTTCCATGTAAAAACCATCATGGCGATCGCCTCTATATTCTTGCTAAATTAATTGCTGAAATCTCTAGTAGTTCGCCAAGTGAACTTGGCGGGGTAAAGGGTAAGGGGGAAGGTGGGGTCCCCTCTGGGGATAAGGGGCGGGGGGAAAGGGTTTAAATCTCTTACCCTTTTCCCTTTCCCCTTTCCCCAGTCCTCACAAGCACATTTTTGGGTTGGCAGACTACTAGTTCTTGTCGTCCGTATAGAAATTGTGAAATACTCCCCGATGAAATACTTGTTAAGATAAGCATCAAAAACCTTAATCATTTGCAGCAACAATAGCTGCCATTATCTGCTCAACAGTCCAGCGATCGAGATAGCGAATTCCATTAATAAACAAAGCGGGTGCAGCCTCCACTCCACTTCGCAGTCCACCTTCGATATCTGCATTGATCCGATCGACATACGTTCCCCTGGATAAATCCTGCAAAAAATGAGAAATATCAAGTCCTAAACGATTGGCGTACTCTACTAGATAGCCATTCTCTAATTCTTGTTGATGAATGAACAATAGCTCATGCATTTGCCAAAACTGCCCTTGGACCGCTGCTGCTTCTGCGGCTTGGGCTGCCCGTTGAGAATGTGGATGAATCTGAATTTGTGGAAAGTGACGGAAGATAAAACCTAAATTGTTTTCTCCAAACGAAACCTTCAATTGCTGCCCGGCAACTTTAATCAATCGATAGACGTTGGCACTTTGAAAACATTCATAATCTCCATACATGACGAATACTACAGCAGCATTCAGTACACCTTGAATATGATCTTGGGTTGAAGGCAGAACAAATAAAGAATAATTATCACGGTTGTAAGTCATGTTTCGGTTTGTATTAAGCAAACTTAAGCCTTACAACCCAACTGCGCTAACGTTGCTATGGATTTAATATAAACAATTGACCCTCTTTTGTAGTCCACTCTGGGTTGACATTTTTATACAATCGAGTGATGGATGAACCCGTCCGTCTCGCAGTGGAAGGTTGTCTCCAACTAAAGTTGGAATTTGGATACCAACTTTAGCACAACTTACAAACTGACAATCCCACGCTTAACAGCAGTAATCACGGCTTGTGTGCGATCGCTCACGCCCAGTTTGCTCAAAATCCGATTTACATGCGATTTGACGGTACTTTCACCAATAATCAAAGCAGTCCCAATTTCTTGATTACCCATTCCTTGTGCCATCAAACGCAGCACTTCCAACTCTCGTTCACTGAGTTCTGGATTGCTCATTCGCTGCAATAATTTTGCGCCCACTTCTGGCGGAATGTATTTCTGACCATTATGAATGGCGCGAATCGCATTCAAAAGCTCCCCAAGTTTAGAATCCTTAAGCAGATAGCCTTGAGCGCCCGCCTGTAAACCGCGATAGATATCTTCATCGCCATCGTAAGTTGTGAGTACCGCGATCCGAGCCTGCTGAAATTCAGCACAAATCGCCATAATGGCTTCAACACCCCCCATTTTGGGCATTCGTAAATCCATTAGCGTGACATCAGGTTGGTATTCTCGAAACGCGTCGATCGCCTGTTGCCCATCTTCAGCTTGAGCGATCACTGTCATTTCTGGATCGCGGTTAATGATGGTTGCTAGACCCTTTCTGACTATGGCATGGTCATCAACAATTAGCAGTTTAATCTTAGTGGATTGGCTCATTGTAATTCTCACTCTCGATTGATAGTGACAATAATTTCTGTTCCTTGAGCCGGTTGGCTTTGAATTGTTAGTTGTGCACCAATGCGCTCTGCCCGTTCGCTCATTCCTAATAAGCCAAACCCACCGCTTAAAGGAATACTACCTACTCCAAAGCCCCTGCCATCGTCTTTAACCCTTAAGATACACTGTGTCTCGTTGTACACCAACTCAACCATAATTTCGCCAGCATAAGCGTATTTAATCGCATTGGTTAATGCTTCCTGCCCAATTCTGAGTAAGTTATTCTCCACTTCGGTTGGTAAGGAATAGGCTGTACCCTGAGTTTCGCAAATCAGAGTCGTGTCGGTCGTTGCTCGCATTTGAGCCACTATCCGATGCAGGGCACTTTCTAAATTACCTTCTTCTAGTAGCCGTGGACGGAGTGCTGATACGGATCGCCGTGCCCCTGCTAGCCCAGCGCGTGCTAGTTCCTCAATCATTTCCAGATGTACTTGGGTTGCTTCCAGGTCATCCGCCAGCACTTGTGTTACTGCTCCAACTTGAAGCAGAATACCTGTAAAAGATTGAGCTAGTGTATCATGAATTTCCCGTGCCATCCGGTTGCGTTCTTCCAGAATGGAGGCTTGCTCAGCTCGTTTGCGATCGCTAATATCCAGAATTACCCCCAACATTTGCACTGGCTGTCCGGCTTCGTTATAAATGCCTCGACCTCTGCCAACGAGCCAGTGAATACTATTATCTGGGTAAATCACTCGGTATTCAGCTTCAAAATCAGTATGAGTTGCTAGAGCTGTTGTAACAGCTTGCTCAACCCGATGAATGTCTTCTGGATAAACGCGATCGCGCCATGCCTGATAGCTGCTCTCAACCTCACCGGGAACTAACCCCAGCAATCGAGCATGATTGTCGTTCCAATCTACTTTGTTCTCTGTGATATTCCAGTTCCAACTACCGATGTACGTGAAGTCCATCGTCAGTCTGCGTTGCTCTTCACTCTGTCGCAAGGCATTCTCCACTCGTTGGCGCTCTTCAATTTCTTGCCAAAGGAGCAAAGTCCGCTCAGTGATTTGCTGTTCTAACGTTTGGTTGTAGTCGGCTAAGAGTTTCTCTGCTTGTTTGCGCTGGGTGATATCTTGAAAGGCTACAATCGCATAAGCTACCTTGCCCTGTTCGTCAAAGATTGGAGTCCCCCATACCTCAACTGGAATGATTGCATTGTTTTGGCGAATATCCATATCATCAACCGTAGTACGTTCCTCGCTCAATGCCCGGATGACTGGTAGTTTCTCACTCGGATAAATTTGATTTGTTCCCGTCACATAAAATTGATAAGCCTCTGAAATTTGCTCCGGCGGCACAGTAGGATCAATCCCTTTACCCATGAGTTGAATGCCCCGTTGATTGGCGTAATAAGGGCGACCCTCTGCATTAACGATGCCAATGCCCACCGGAACTGCTTCTAAAAATTGAGTCATCCTGCTTTCGCTTGCCCGAAGCTTTGCATAGAGTTTGGCATTTTCGAGCGCGATCGCTGCCTGCGTAGAAAGTAGGCTGAGAATTTGCGATTGCTCCGGTGTAAATGCCCCAGCCGCTAATTTATTTTCTAGATACAACACGCCCACTAGCTTACCTTGATTGAGCAGAGGTAAACATAAAATTGATTGAGTTTGATTCTGTTGAATATATGGCTCATTAATAAAATTACCTTCACGAGTAGCATCATTTAAGATGACAGATTCATGAGTACGAATAACATAATTAATAATTGATTCAGGTAGATGATTTGCAATTGGGATAGATTGCAGCACTTGTGTAGCATAGACATTCTCACCCTCATTAAGTTCACTAGACGCTTCAATCACCCATTTTCCTGAGTTTTCCAAAATCAAAAATCCTGTTTGTGCGCCAGCATTTTCGATTAATATCTTCATCAAGGAACGGAGCAGCTGATCTAGTTCAATTTCGCTCGAAATTGCCTGAGTTGCCTTCATCACTGTTGTTAAATCAAAAGCGATGTGTGAGGTATTAGAGGTGGTTCCAGCAGTAGTGCGGATTGCTGTGGAAGCCACGCTGGATAAATGAGAAAATAACTGCGGATAGCGAGCTTCTAAATCTCTCACTTTCGCAGTTGCTCCCCAACGCTCATAGCAATAGTGAGCTTCTTTCATATAGGTTTGGGCAATTTTTTCCCGACCCCGCACCAGATAATGTTTGGCAGCTAATTCGTAGGCTAAGGCTTCTTCTTGAATGTACTCATTGTCTCTAGCACCAAGAATTGCTTGTTCGTAGAACTCTTCTGCGTCAAACAACCGCCCTAAAACTCGCGCTTTCTCTGCCTCAACTAGATAATATTTATGCAAATAATTCATCGGAGCATAGTGTGCCCAGTGTTTCATTTCTTTTTGATGAGCCGCAACTTTTTTGAGAGTTTCTGGCTGTACTTGAGCAGAGCTTTCAGGATATATTGCAAGTCTAGTTAAAGAATCATAGAAATAATACAAAACCTTAGCAAAAGTAGCAGTCATCTGGAGCAAATAATTCTCTGCTATATCTGAGTTCTGAACTGCTTGATTGTACTCAGAAAATAAATAGCATAGGAAAAGCTTATTCAAATGTACATTGAAGATTGCAAATCCATCATTTGTTATTTTATGCTGTGGCAGTTTGCTTTCCTCATTGTATGCTTCTCCAATTAGACGGAATGGATTAACTGAGCATCCGATTAAATTCAAGATAGACTGCTGATATACCTGATTCCAGGTAAGTGCTACTTCTTGTTTAATTTGACGGATTGCTTCACCATACTTGGTCATCTTACGTTCAAGTTCCACGAGTTCTTTCCCGACCGCAAAGGAGTGAAAGCAATAACAATGAGCACAATAGCCAGCAAACTCTAAATCTCCTGTTTCAAGCCCACTTTGATAGCCTTCTAAGAATTGCTGCAATGTTTCCCTAACATGTTTCTTCCACGGGGTAATAAAGTTATTTACAATTGTTACAGTCCGAGATTTGATTGCATGGGTATATGGCTGTGACAAAAGTCTTAGGGCAAGCTGCCCAAATTCGTAACCAGACTCCATGTTTCCAACCATCCCACACAGAATTAACCCAAAGTTTGCATAAGCAACAGCAGATGTAGACGCATTTCCATTCTGAATTGACAAGCTGACTTGCCTAGACGCAAATAGAGGCATCAAATTAGGAGCCGCAATTTGGGTAACGGTCGTTATCCTTGATAGAATTCTCATTGCTTCTAACTTATGTGGTTCGACCATTTCTGGCAAATAGCTCAACCCTTCAATCGGCATCTCGTTAAAGAGTGATGCGATCGCGTCTATTTCAAGCTGAATATCCAACTGACTTGGCTGTTCGCAAAACCTAATTTCCAGTTGCTGTAAAACCTGCAATGCCGTATTGATTGCTTCTAAGAGATGGTTCTGCGCGATGTAAGTTTGGATTTTAATGTCATAAATTTTTACGGTATCAAGAACTGTTTGAGCTGATTGTAGAACGATCGCCGCCCAGGATTCTACCTGCTCAAAATCACCACACAAGTAAGCGACTTCTGTTATTTCTAAATGTAATTTTAATGTCAAATCATAATCTGTTTGCCAGCTAGACGCTCCTAGCCATTTCCTTCCTGTAGCTAAATAGTTTTTTGCAGTACTATACGCGATCGCAGCTTTTGCTCTCTGTCCTGCGATTAAATTTAATCTAGCAATTTCATTGCGTTCGGGTTGATCTGTGACAAGCTCAATTCCATGATTAAGATGATCGACAATTTCAAACAGTCGGTCTGATAGTCTCTCTGGCAAAGTTTTTCCAAGGAGATTGCGACCAATTTGTAAATGAACAATTTGTTTTTGCAACTTATCTATTAAGATATATGCTGCTTGCTGCACGCGATCGTGTAGAAACTTATACTCTTGAATTAACAAGTTTTCATCTAATTCAGATAGTGGTTGAATTAATCCAACTTGGATGGCTGCTAGTAAATCTTGAAAAATCGTTTCCGGTGCTTGATCACAAACAATCGATAGAGTATCTAAATTAAATTCAGCGCCGACGCAAGCAGCTAACCGGAGAATTTGCTGTGTATTCTCTGGCAGTTTCTTCAACTTAATCAGCATCAATTCCACAACATTATCAGTGATATCTTGGGCTTTGATCTGAGCTATGTTCCACTGCCAGCTTAAGTCTTCAGCATCAAAGGTCAATAAATTTTCGCTATACAGCATTCTCAAAAATTCATTGACAAAAAAAGGATTGCCCTCAGTTTTACGCAACACCAATTCAGCTAACGGACAAACTGTGTCTGCATTCCGATGCAGCGTCTCGGCAATCAACTGATTCAACGGCAAGAGCGTTAAGGGTGCTAAGATAATTTCCTGAAGTACTACCCCTTGTTTTCGCAGTCTCTCTAGCATTAATGCTAATGGATGCGTTGGCTTCACTTCATTATCTCGATAAGCTCCAATCAAAAATAGTGATTGGGTTTGCTCATCTAGCAGCATCAACTCGATTAACTTCAACGTTGCTGAGTCTATCCACTGCAAATCATCTAAGAAGATCACCAGGGGATGTGATTCTGAACAAAATACCCGCACAAACTGCCCAAAGATTCGATGAAAGCGATTTTGAGCTTCAGTTGCTCCAACTTCTGGTACAGGCGACTGCTTGCCGATAATTAATTCAACTTCTGGGATGATATCAATGATGATTTGTCCGTTGTTTCCTAAAGCTGTAAGTAAGAGCGATCGCCACTGTTGCACTTGTTCGTCTGGTTCACTAAGCAATTGCTGTACCAATTTTTGCAGAGCATCTGCGATCGCGCTGTAGGGAATATTGCGCTGAAATTGATCGAATTTACCAGAGATAAAATAGCCGCGCTTTTGGGTAATTGGTTTATAGATTTCTTGCACTAACGCAGATTTCCCAATGCCAGCATAGCCAGATACCAACATCATTTCGACTTGGAATTTTGGTTTGCCTCTTTGTTCGCTTTGTGAAGTCGTTTCTGAATTGTTTGGTAAAGAAGTAACGCAATTTAACTCTGGACACGCTATGCGATCAAACGCCGCCAGTAACATTGCAACTTCTTTGTCCCGTCCATACAGTTTTTGAGGAATTTGAAACTGATCTGAAACGTCTTGAAGCGCCAGTTGAATGCTAGAGATTTGACCGATTTGTGCTAATTGTTCAGCACAGATTTCTAAATCCGCTTTGATTCCCCAGGCACTTTGATAGCGATTTTCAGCATTTTTTGCCATCAGTTTCAAAATGATATCTGAAACTGGCTTGGGAATCGTTGTATTTATTTCATCAGGCGGAATAGGATGTTTGGCAATATGACAATGGACTAGCTCCAGCACGTCTTTGGTGGGAAATGGTAGTTGTCCGGTGAGCAGTTCGTAAAATGTCACACCAAGGGAGTAAAAATCGGTGCGGTAATCGAGTAAACGGTTCATCCGCCCTGTTTGTTCTGGAGATAGGTATGCAAGTGTCCCTTCTAAAACATGAGGACTTTTGAAAGTCGGATTTGTGCGGTTAAATTGGGTGGCAATCCCAAAATCAATAATTTTGACAACGCCAGTATCCAGATTGAGTACTATGTTTCCAGGGTTGATATCTTTATGAATGACATTGGCTGCATGGATTTTGCCTAGAATGTCTGTGAGGGCGATCGCAACACCGAGAAAAGTGGATAAGGGCATGGGGCAAAAAATATCTGGGCGCTTGTGCATACATTGCTCTAGGGACTCTCCCCCAAAATCTTCTAAGAGAATTACCAGAGTGCGTTGATAGTCCTGCTGGCTGTATGCTTTGATAACTCCTTCTAATTTTAGGGAGCGGGTAATTTTATATTCCTGTCTGTAGCGAGTTAGTTCTTGAGGTGAGGGATAATCAAGCTTTAGCATTTTTACGACGATCCCTACTCCATCGTCTCTGATGCCCCGATAAACTAGAGAATTGGAACTTTCGTATATTTTGTCTTGGATGGCAATACCAGGTAGAGCAATCATAAAGCAACTCTTGAGAGGATAATCTGGCATAACTCAAACTATACACCAATTCTCATTTTGAGAATAATTACTTGCTATTTGCTCCCATCGAAAATAAGTTTGAGTAAATAAGAGATTGATAATTAAACTTTAATTTTCGACTCCAAAATACTCAACACTTTTTCTTCCAGAGTAGTCAAATAAGCCTGATACAGCCTCCCCAACGACTCCAAAAACCTCTGCACCGATTCCTCCAGTTCAGTGAAATACACCTACGCATTTCGCAGGTGTATTTCGCAGATATTGCAGATATGTAAACTGCTCTTGAGACTGCTTGCGAACCCACAGAAGGGTAAAAAATTAGACAGACATAAAATTATCAAGTTGCTGCCACACTAATTTAGCTGGCGTTGCATAAATGCGGGATGAATCAGTTAATCACGAGTATTTCTCTATACTTTAAATCTAGTTCATCCAGTTCTCCCACTTCGGGAATCTCCTCGGTTGGTGGTGCGTCTGGCAATTTTTCACCAATTTGTTTTAGCCAATAAATAAATTACAGTTGTGTGGTGAACACCCTCTGGTAGCGTCGGCTGAAGGTTGTATTGCCCAACATTGGGTTCAGGTTTGGCAGCTTCGGTAAAGATGTTGCTAGTAGTTCGCCAAGTGAACTTGGCGGGGTAAAGGGTAAGGGGGAAGGTGGGGTCCCCTCTGGGGATAAGGGGCGGGGGGAAAGGGTTTAAATTTCTTATCGGTTTCAATCCCATCACAGCTTGACGGTACACCTTAGTTCGCATACTCAACCTTAATTAGCTGACAAGTTCCCCAATTAATTCTGCAACAGACATCATGCATTCGGCACGTCCAGCATTACTACCCGCAAAAATTAAACCGTTTTCCACATCACCACGAGCAGCTTTATCTAATGCCTGAATAATACAATAGGTTTCTTGATGATCTCGGCATTGGCAAACCTCTAAGCAGTTAGCGATACAGCGCTTTTCTAAATCTGGAGAATTCGCGATCGCTTTTTTCACAAAACTATTTTTTAATGCCCTTCCCGGCATTCCCACAGGAGAAGGGACAATTACCACATCTTCGGGACTGGCATGAAGATGAAACTCTTTATAATTAATATCTGCATCACATTCATCGGTGGTAATAAAGCGAGTCCCCATTTGTACCCCTTTTGCACCTAAAGCCAACATCCGATCGATATCAGCACGGTTCCAAACTCCACCTGCTGCAATCACAGGAATATCTGTACCCACTTCCGAACGCAGATATTCCACCAATTCTGGAATTACTTGCTCCGCATTTAAGGCAACATTTCCTAACTCTTGGTATTTTGCACCTAAATGACCCCCTGCTGTATTTGGGTTCTCCACCACAAAGGCATCAGGTAAACGTCCATAATTACGTTCCCACTTCCGGCAAATCACCTTAGCAGCGCGGGTACTAGAAACAATCGGTACTAGTGCCACATCTGGATAGCTCTCTGTATATTCAGGTAGATGCAATGGTAAGCCAGCACCAGAAATTACTAAATTCACACCATGTTCCACGGCTGTACGTACCAGAGTTTCATTATCTCGCGCTACCACCATCGAATTAATCCCAATCACCCCATTTGGACTGATTTGACGAGCTTTCTGGAGTTCATCAATTAACGCCAAGCGATTTGCTTCAAATAGCTGATGTTTTCGCTGTTTAATCGCAAAATAAGGAGAATTGAGTCCTAATCCCACGGCGGATACAATACCAATGCCACCTGCATTAGCCACAGCACCAGCCAGATTCGCGCCAGAAATTCTGATTCCCATTCCCCCTTGAATAATTGGGTAGCGGGCAATATGTTTACCAATAAGTAGCGGTGGAAGTGTTGTCATATTTGATTTTTAATTTCTTAACTATGGAGTTTTAAAAGTTACCAGCAGATAAAATGTCTTCTTAGTGTTTTAGTGTCTACTTTACGGGAAGCGCAAAGGGTTATATGGTAAAAAACTACTAAAACACTAAACACTAAGTATTTTTCTGTGGCAGCATAGTGGAGAAGCACCACACACCTAAATTGTATAACTAAATAGTTATAAAAAAGATAAGCCTCGGCAGATTTTACTTGGGTTGAGTTTCAGCGTTAGAGGAGTTATTTTTGTGATTAGTCGGGCGTTGCGATGATTTTCTATCTGGGCGATCGCGGTTGCTGACGATTCTGCATCAAAACCAAAGCCGCGATCGCAAGCAAAAAATAACCAAAACTTTTCTGAAGTCTATTAGCTGGAATAAATTGAGCCAAATATGCACGGGGAATTGTACCTGCACTGGCTGCGACAATAAAAGACAATATGAGGTTCCAATTTAAAGATATATGTCCCAAGTAGCCCAAAAAGCCTGCAAATGAATTAAACGCAATGATCAGCAACGATGTGCCGATCGCCTGTTTCATTGGTACATTTCCCAACAGTACCAAAGCTGGCACGATCACAAACCCACCACCAACACCAACCAACCCAGTCAGCACTCCCACACCCAAGCCTTCACTAATTAACCATTTCCTCAGCTTGACTGAGGAAATAGTTATTTTGAGAGGGTGCTAAAGGCTTTGATCTGTTCAAATTCTTTAGTCCGTTTTTGTATTTGGTTACCAATGCGATCGCAAACTAATTCACATAATTCAAAAATTACAGGGTCACTGATCCCATAGTAGACGCTAACTCCCTTTTGCTGACGGGACACCAAACCTGCTTGGGTCAACACTTTTAAGTGTTTTGAGAGATTCGCTTGTCCTAAACCCGTAGCTTCACCCATTTCGGTAACGTTCATCGGCCCGGTTCTGAGACAACTCAAAATCTGTAAGCGACTGGTTTCAGAGAGTACCTTAAAATACTCTGCAACGGGAGCAAGGATTTCTGAAGTATTTTTTGGAGAAAGGGTCTTTGACATAAGGATTCAATTTCATATATAACCTATATTACTATATAGTTATAATTGTAGATAATTTTCATCATGGTTATAAAATGATTCAAGCGACGAGCTTTTGACTTGCAAAGACTTTGCGATCGCAAGGCAAAGGCACGTATTTTCTGAAACTCCTCGTAGATAAGGATCTTGATGAAAAAATAGCCTGAACCTATCCCACTAATAATATTTTGTTAATCCAGATGTGGATTGTAGCAAGGTCAATGAATGCATCGAAGTAAACTTTTTGACGTTCCCATCTAACAACGAGACGGCGGTATTTGCGCTGATACCAAGCAAAACACCGTTCTTGCTGAAATCTAGGAACAGAGATTTTGATTGGTCTTCCTCTATTTTTCTTGGTTTTCCAAACTCGTTTCGGGATTTGAGGACGAATACCTCGTTTCCGCAGGTCAGCGCGTTTTTGTTTCGAGTCGTAACCTTTATCAGCAGCTAGTACTTTGATTCGCTTACGTGGTCTGCCACGTTTTAATGTTTTAAGTTTAACTTTATCGAGTAGAGGTATTACTTGTTCTCTCTCGTTGCCATTGGCTGGGGTAGTGCAATTAGCCAAGGGCATTCCACCACCTTCGGTAAGTGTATGGATAAGAACACCTTTCCCTTTCCCTCCATACGCAACTTCTTCACCTCCTCCCATTGAGCGGGGGAAAAAGAGCCGTCAACAGCCCCAAAGTCCCAGTTTATAAGCCCCTTCTCATTAGCGATCGCTAATACACGTCCTTGTATATATTCAAATGTCCCATCAGAACGCCATCGCTTTAACCATCGATGGGATGAGCTTTTCGATGCCCATATATCCCCTCGTGGAAGGTCACACCATCGACATCCAGTTATCAGAATGTATAACAGACTATTTAATACATAGCGATACGGTGCATGAGGCATTCCTTTACCACGTTTGGATGCCTGCTTAGGAAATATATCCTCAAATAGCTTCCATTCTAGGTCGCTCAATCCCTCAAAACGTCCAGCCATCACTAATACATCCAACCTCTTGCCAAAAAATAGATTACTACAATCTGGCATTAGTGGGATAGGTTCCTAAATCATCAAATGCCCAAACCCAAGTATTAAAGGATTATTGTGCTTTAGATGCATTTGCTCTAGCGATCGTAAGCGGATACTCAATAGACCTGTCGGGAAATAGCGAGAAAAATCGCTGAAAACCTTGCGACACAGGAACTATAGGTACTTGCGGGGCTACAAAAAGGGCTAGGATGCAGATAGGATAAGCCTCATAGCCCTCTCTCCTTGCTGGTAGTACTTACGCTTATTAGGATTTAGTATCAATAATTCAGCGACTAATTCATAAGAGTTTTCCATAAAATTGACCCAGTTAGCTCCATATAATTATTTCTCCACTGTCCGATGAGCGGAATATAGGTTTCAACTAAGATTTGAGCCATAATTCTATGGTTGTTTTTTCGCTGCTTTTATTCAAGATTTGAAATTAGTTTAGCAAGTGTAGATGCAAAGAGAAGCCTAAGCGATCGCTTTTAGTACGTCACCACTTTGTATCTCTAGAGACATCAATGAGAAATCTTTGAGATGCACCACACCCTCATTTTCGTTCTTGGGACAATGCTTAATTTACACGACTTTCAGCCTTAACTGAACCGTATTGGCTCATAGCTCCTGAATTCCCTTGAAAATGTATTTTTAGTCTACCAGTATATGTTTACAGGTACGTTCACTCCATAAACGCACCTGTCCACACATCAAGATTAGAATTATTGTAATGATCAATTCATCATTACAATAATTCATAATTGCAACTCTTAATTACGAATTACGAATTATTTATGCACCACTACTAAAGTTCCATAGCTAGACCAGTTGTAAAGATCACGAGCTTGCTTAACAGGTAAATTTACGCAACCGTGGCTGACTGGAGTTCCAAAACGCTTATGCCAGTAAGCGCCGTGGATGGCATACCCTCTGTAGAAATACATTGTGTAAGGAACATCAGGAATATTATAGTCTCTGCCTCGCATCCGATGAGTACGATACTTAGAATTAATCCGAAATCTACCTATGGGTGTGGGAGTCGATCGCTTACCTCCAGAAATGCGGTATGAATGAACAAGTTTATTACCTTCCCATGCACGTAAACGTTGCTCTGACAAGTCAATTTCAATCCAGCGGTTAATATTATTAGTGCTGTTTTGATCGACTGACGTGGCTGTTGCTGTAGTCGAGTTTGGTGTACCTGTTAACGGTGATGACCAAGAGAATAAAGTCACCATTATCAGCGCCACGCCTGTAAAAAAAGTTCCAGAAGAACGAATCCCACCACTACGAATCCAAGTTTGCATTACGTCTCATCTTCTAAACTACGCAAAAATCATGAAGTCAAGTAATTTTCTGGAACATGACAAATTTCCAGAGCGACTACTCACTTTCTGTGGAGGATTTACGCAATTCATCTTTTATTTGTCATTTGTCATTTATTCTTGGTTAGGGAACTCCAAGAAATAAATTATCCAATATTGTGGGGTGGGCGACATGAGAGCCATATCAACTGGGCGCTCATGTATGTTGCCCACCCCACAAAAGTTAATTGAATATTTTTTATTTGGAAGTCCCTTACATGATGACCAATGACTAATGACTAATGACAACCTTTACAAAAAATCTGTCATTTAAATACCTAAATGCAAAGTTTTCCCTAATTCATATTTGCATTCTTAATTTCGCAGAGAAATTGTCAGGATTTACGCTTATTTTTTTGGGTAAATCGTTGAATACCCTCTTCTTTATTTTATTTCAAGTTCAGTAATTCCGACTCCGAAGATTCCCAGCATAAAATCTTGCTGGGAATCACTTAATTGTCTTGACTTTTTGTTATTTATGATTTTAGCTAAATTGCCTTCTGGCTACTTCACCTACTATTTCTGGATGACTATTGGTGTACCTACTGATGCCCACTGAAATAGCCATTTTGCATGTTTAGGTGCGATATTTACACAGCCGTGGCTCACTGGAGTACCAAATCTCTTATGCCAGTAAGCTCCGTGAATAGCGTAATTACCCTGATAAAACATCGCATAAGGAACGTTGGGAACATCATAGTTTTCTCCCTGCATCCGCGTAGTTTTAAACTTGGATTGAATCTTAAAAGTACCAACAAGAGTAGGAGTAGCTTTTTTACCAGAAGAAATAGCACTTCCATAAACTACTTTGTCACCTTCCCAAGCTATTAATCGTTGCTTTGAAAGATTAATTTGAATCCAGCGCTGATCCGATTGTTGTAATGTCTGGATTGTTTGTGCAATCACTTGATCTTTGGAATTCGCCCAAACTTCACTCGTTCCAGTAGTAGTAAAAACACTTAAGGACAGTGCTGTACCAGTGAGGAGTATTTGTAAGCGACGCACCCAGTCGGAATAAATCAGTCTTTTCATTTTAGATACACTCACACTCAAATCATGGGGTCTTGAGAAACTTATCAGGTTTCACTTTTATTTCCCTATCTATTACTTTAATAGACGTGAAATTTTGATGATTTGATTCTAAGTTAACCCAACTGTCGCATAAGGTTTTTTGCCTGAGTTGCGATCGCTTGCCAATTTCCTTCCATGACAAGCTTTTTGGGAAATAATTCACCGCTCAAACCAACAGCGATCGCTCCGGCTTGCAAAAATTCTTTGGCATTTTCGAGAGTCACGCCGCCAGTCGGAATTAAAGGAATCTGACCTAGTGGCCCTTGCAAACTTTTGATATAATCAGCCCCTCCTACTGCTTGCACAGGAAACACTTTTACACAACTAGCCCCCTGACTCCAGGCGGTAACAATTTCTGTAGGGGTTAACGCTCCTGGTATAATAGGCACATTTTTTTCTTGTGCTGCTTGAATCATTGCCGGATCGATGTGGGGTGTGAAGAGGAATTGCGCCCCAGATGCGATCGCATCTTGTAGCTGCTGCACATTGAATAGTGTACCAGTGCCAATGATACAGGCTGGTAATTCCAAACGTAGTTGACTGATTAATTCCCCAGCGCGATCGCTATTCCAGGTAACTTCAATTAGCTGCATTCCCCCAGAGGCTACAGCCATTGCCATTTGCTCTCCCACTTCGATTTTAGGGGCGCGGATGACTGCGATCGCTCTGTGTTTTTGCAACTGTGATAACCAAATTTGATTAGGCATTTTGACTGGGGATTGGGGACTGGAGATTGGGGATTGGGGACTGGGGACTAGAAAATAGTTTTTATACCAATTTGAAAAATGATTGCAATAGATGGTTTCACAAAGCCCAGACACAGAAAGCGATTCCCAATCCAAAATCTAAAATCTAAAATTCAAAATGGTACTACTTTTAGTAAATACCTAATTTTCAATACTAATACCCAATGCCCCATACCCCATTCCCTTAAAACTTGCTTCTTGCATCAAGCTATGAGATATTAGATACAAATAACAGTAAATCTATCGACTTGCCGTATTTAAAGTTAAATACCTCAGAGTTTGGGTCTAAAGGAGTAATTAAAATGACAATTGCACAACAAAGCACAGCAGCATCCTTACCAATCACTATTCACGATACCGAAAGCGTTGATATAGCCAGCTTGTGGAAGTTTGTGCAATTAGGTGCAAATAGATTTTGGTGGCACATTAAGGCATATACAACGATTCTGAGCGTCATGCTGCTAACCTTGGTAAGTCTGATTTTTCTAAGTATGCATTGGTCTTACCGCAGACTGTTGCCATTTGTCAGCCATCGAATCATCGGCAGCAATAATGGCATAAGCAATCAAAATTAAAAGTTAGACATGAAGTTACCCGTCGTCTCAATCGCCTATTCCGCTTCCTTTACATTACTTTAGAGACAGTCTCTAAAAACTCAGCTTAATTCTTCTAGTAGAGGAGAGAGCTAATTAAAAATGCATATACTGCAATTACCAAGCAATAGTTTGATAAGCCCCTAGTTAAAGACCTACTAGGAGCTTTTTTTTAATTGACTATCTACCTCAGTGGGATTATGTATCAAAAAACTCAATAGCCATTAAACTATTCCTTATGGATATTCATAATTAATTCTGATGATAGATTGAGCGAAAAATGAAAATAGTTAATATGTATTTGTAAGTCAAAAACGTTTACCCAACTAATAACAATGAATATTCTTGCTTGGATTGTTTTAGGTCTAATTGCTGGTGCGATCGCAAAAGCTATCTACCCTGGTCATCAAGGCGGCGGAATTCTCGGAACCATATTGTTAGGAATCATCGGTGCTTTTGTTGGCGGTAGTTTAGGTATATTCTTCAGTACGGGAACCTTAGCTTTAGCAGCACCTACATTTAGTATTCCAGGTGTCGCGGTAGCAGTTCTTGGTGCAATTGTCGCAGTTTTCTTGTGGAACTTGTTAACCAACCGCAGTGCTGTATAAATATAAAATTGCGGGCAATCAGCAACGAACATTTAGCAAATTCATTTAACTATTTTTAACTGTGAATTAAATTAAAAAATAGCGCCACCCTAAGATAGGTAGGCGTTATTTTTTGTTTTTCTCTCTCTACGCCGTCATCCTAGAAAGAGATTTTTGTTTCTGCACAGGCATTACTAAAAATTTTATCGGAAGATTAGCGATCGCTAAGTAAGTAGGTGGATCTAAATAACTATAAGATAGTTTGTCATTGCGTTGGCGTAAGCCTTCCCGCAGGGTACGAAGTGTTCGCGGAGCGTCTCGTAAAGGCTACGGCATAGCTTCGCTTAGGGCGCAGCCTCTCGTAGAGAAGACAAGCAATCATCGCAAATTATATTTAATTGTGTCTACTTATTTATATAATTTTCTTCAAAGTCTTAATTAGCTCTAAGCACACCTATGCCAGCTTTTCTTTCAATGTAATCTGCTAAGTTGATAAAATCTTCACGTGGGTAACATCTTCCGCCAACCAGATCAAACGCTAATCTACTGGCAGGATTTTCTGGGTTTTCGAGTATATGTATACCCCAATAATAAAGTAAGTCGCTAGCCCGAATACAAACTTCTTCTGGATCTATACAATGAAATTTATTATCTCTTTTACTAATTTCTTTATAAGCATTAGAGTAGACTTCTTGTAAAAGTCTTAAACGCTTAATGCCAGGATCTTTAAAATTGTTAACTAGCACAAATAAATGAGCTTCATTATTAATTTCACGGATCTCTCTAACAGTTGATTGAATAACTTTACCATGCTTGCTTATTCCTAGTGGATTGAAGGTTGTTGGAATAATACAATAATCTAATCGCTTAACTAGCTCTGGGGGATTACGCTCTAGTGCTGGTGAGCAATCGCAAATTATTATTTGACAGTCACGAGCAGCATCTTCATCCCAATCATTTCCATCAAACACTTGAATAGTTGTACCTACCCCTTTAGGATTGGGAACAAAAACACCATCACCTACTAATTTTTGTAGATTTTGTTCTGGGTCTAAGTCCACAAGTGCCACATTAAACCCTTGCAGTGCTAATGCTCCCGCTAAATGCCCTGCTACAGTTGTTTTTCCTACTCCACCTTTACAGGTAAAAACTCCAAAATAAACTTTTTTTGGTTTAGTTTCTTCATGAGGTTCAGGATTATCTCTGCCACCAATGACGGAATCACCATCAATCCCAACCAGCTTATTTTCATGGGCAATACCACAGCGAATTTTAGTATCTTTACCCCAGGTTCTCATTAATGCCAATGCTGGTCCGCTAAATCCTTTTGTGGTTATGAACCAACCAAAATTAAATTTTTTGCCTTCCTCAGAATCTAAAAAGTCAGCAAATTTTAAAAGCTGCGGTGTTGTTACGTTACCTTTTAGCCATTTAACCTGAACAGCACCAATTAGATTTCCTTTTTTGACCACTAAATCATAGCCAGGTTGATTGGTCTTTGCAGTTTCAACTGTCCAATCTGCTTTATGAATCAGTTTTGCTACATGCTGCTCAAAGTGGGTAAAATCCTGGATGAACTGTGGCTCTAATAGTGATGACATAAACAGCTTTAAGTGTTTTTGCTCAATCTGGTACTGTGTAATACAGTATACTATACAAAAACAAACTCTAACCCTAGAGTTGATTGATATACGTAATATCAATTATTTTTATTCATAATCTCAGGGTTGAATCCATATACCCTCTCTGTCAAAGAAAGATAGTGTACTCGACATAAATTGACAGCAAAGTTATGTTAGATTTGAGTAAGTATAAATACGCTATAACCTAGAGCTTTCATAAAATTTTCAATAAGTTGCATTGGTCGCTGCACACAAACCGACAATGTTTAGTTAAGCTGTAAGCGCTATGATTGAAGTTTATTAAACGTCTTATGCACTGGTTGTTATCTGGGCCGTTGAGTACAGAAAAATTGACGGTTAACATTGCAGGGTTGCCTGCATCGTTACAGGGTAAGAAGGTAGTGCAATTATCAGATTTTCACTACGATGGTTTGCGGTTGTCGGAGGATATGCTAGAAAAAGCGATCGCAGTTACTAACGAAGCTGAACCAGATTTAATTTTATTAACTGGTGACTATGTAACTGACGATCCGACACCGATTCATAAACTGATACTTCGACTCAAACATCTGCAAAGTCGCAATGGTATCTACGCTATCCTTGGCAATCACGATATATATCACAAACAAGCCCAAGCAGAAGTTACAAAAGCCCTCACTAGCATTGGTATTCACGTCCTTTGGAACGAAATTGCCTATCCACTAGGAAAAGAATTGCCACTTGTTGGACTGGCAGATAGTTGGTCACGGGAATTTCACCCTGCACCAGTTATGAACCAACTAAACCCCGACACACCCTGCATCGTTTTATCCCACAATCCAGATACGGCCGAGATATTACAAGCATGGCGAGTCGATTTACAATTATCTGGTCATACTCACGGCGGCCAAATCGTGATTCCTGGAATTGGCCCTGCGGCGTTGCTTTACGAAAAGCTGGCAAAAAAAATACCCAGAAAAATCCGGCGTCTAATGCCATTTTTGGAAGTCAATGTTTCTGTAGTCGACCATTGGGAATGGGCGCAAGGTTTCCATCGAGTAGGAAAAAATCAGCTATATGTCAATCGTGGTTTGGGAACTTACCTCCCAGGACGCTTATTTTGCCGCCCAGAAGTTACTATAATCACCCTACAAGGTGAGTCAGTAATTCAAAATTCAACATAAAAGAACGCAATTACAGCAGGGATTCTGGGCTAATAATACTTGTTTTGACCGCATAACTTTGAATCAATGAATCAATTGTATCTGGAGTAGATGACATAAATTATTGCATTTTATCAAGTTACATTTTTATTTTTGGTAAGCTGTAAGCGCTGGTATGAGGAGTATCGGTTTGCTTATGCATTGGTTGTTTACGGGACATTTAAGAGTAGATAAAATAACGGTTAAGATTGCAAAACTTCCTGCATCTTTACAAGGTACAACGTTAGTACAGTTGTCAGATTTTCACTATGATGGTTTGCGACTGTCGGAAGATATGTTAGAAAAAGCGATCGCAGTTACTAACGAAGCTGAACCAGATTTAATTTTATTAACTGGTGACTACGTAACTGACGATCCTGCACCAATTCACCAACTGGTGCTTCGACTCAAACATTTGCAAAGTCGCTGTGGTATTTACGCCGTACTTGGGAACCACGATATCTATTACAGCCACTCCAAAGTAGAAGTTACACAGGCGTTAACTAGCATTGGGGTGCATGTGCTTTGGAATGAAATTGCCTATCCACTAGGAAAAGAATTACCATTCGTTGGACTAGCTGATTATTGGTCACGGGAATTTTACCCCGCACCAGTTATGAATCAACTAGATTCTGTGACACCGCGGATTGTTTTATCTCATAACCCAGATACAGCCAAGATATTGCAACAATGGCGCGTAGATTTGCAACTATCTGGTCATACCCACGGTGGTCACATCGTAATTCCGGGTATTGGCCCTCTAGTATTTTATTACAAAAAGCTACTCAAACAAATTCCCAAAAAATTGCGGCGTTGGATAACATTTTTTCTAGGAGACTGTTCTAAAGTAGTGCGATATTGGGAGTGGGCGCAAGGGTTTCACAAGGTAGAAGAAAATCAACTATATGTCAATCGTGGTTTAGGAACTTACCGCCCAGGACGTTTATTTTGTCCGCCAGAAGTGACTGTAATTACCTTAATTAGTGATTAGTTATTGGTCATTAGTCATTGGTCATTGGTCATTGGTCATTAGTCATTGGTCATTAGTCATTGGTCATTAGTCATTGATCATTAGTCAAAATAAATTACTAATGACAAAGGACAGCTTTTGCTGGTCTGAGTGCAATTTAAATGCAATAACACTCAAAGCAGAAACCGCCGGAAGCTACGATAGATAAATGTCAGCAGCTTGGGGCGGTTTCTTGAAGATTGGAGAATTCAGGAGTAACTAAATTTAAAATTTGGTGGACAGTATTCGCGATCGCTATACTCAGAATTGCACATCCTAAAATTCCAACTAGGCAGGCATTTTCTGGCAGTGCGTTTTAAAACCTCCAAAACAACTCATTGAACTTAAGGCAAATACATTCAATGGATGCCACAACTTCGGAGCGATCGCGAGAACATTAGAGCAGGAGGCACAGGCTCTAACTTGAAAGTTTTGTTTAACTTTTAACCTGTTTGTACCTTGGTCTTAATCTAGCATTGTGTTTGTTTAGCTACAACACACATTTACTAAACTTGATTACCATTAATTTATCGCAATAATTCCGAAATATTGCTTAAGAATTATCCCACTTGTTATATATTGGCATGAATACCGACATTATCAAGTGGGCTAAAAGTTCAGAAGCCGTTATTGACCAGAATAAACTTCTTGCATAAGTCGGGAAAAGAGGAAGGGGGAAAGGGTAAAGGGGAAAGGGAAGAAAATCCCCTTTACCCCTTTCCCCAGCCGAAGGCTTTACCCTTTTCCCACGAGAGTGCAAAAAGCACTTTTGCAAGAGTTCTAATTACCTGTAGTCGCATCACCTGCGGTAGAAGAACCACTATTAGATGTACTGTTTGATTGGTCTACTCCTTGAGGTGGAGTAGTTTTAGAGCTATCACTTTTCGTACCTGAACTATCGTTCTGTGAAGTCGGAGTATTAGTAGTTGGACTTGTCGCCGGATTTTGTGCCGCTTTCGGGGTTGGCTGAGTTATAGAAGGTGCTTTTTCTGCCGCAGGCTGTTGGGGTGGAATAGTAATGTTAATATTCGGTTGGCGAGGTGCAGATGGAGGCACAGCCTGCTGTTGGGGAACAGGAACAGCAACAGGTACAGGTACTTCCCTAGTTCTTTCGATTATCGTCGTTGGTGGTTGAGGAGATGCACTGGGCGTTGGATTACTCTTACTCGGTACAGGAACCACTACTGGCACAGCATTATTAACCGCAGCGTTATTCTGCTGGTTGAAGTACCAAACCCCACCTATAACCAAACCAAGCAGGGAAGTTATGATAATACCCAACAGCAAACCACCACTAGCATTGTTTTCATCACGCTGCGCTAAATCTGCTTGCTGGTAGTTACGCTCAACATTTCGACCATGTACGTAACCGTTAGTGTAAGTGTTGGGATTAGTTGTATTGTTCTTAACTGTTTCAGTGGTTTGTGTGAAATTGGTCTGAGTATTGCCATTAATATCAGTGTAAGATTCTTGCTTAACTTCACTGTTTTTGATTTCGCGTTCATTGGGAATAGACATTGATTTCACTCCTCAAATAGGATATTGACAAACTAAAGCTTTCTAAAAACAAGAGATTTTAATGAACTGAAAATATATGTTGCTGATAAATATTGAGTTTTATTTACTACTCAACTGTTGGTAATCTCAGAATAACCTCTGCCCTAAAACAAGTGGCTCTATCTCCAGGGAGTTAATACTGAATCTTTAGAGAGTTAATGCTTAATCAAGAGAAAGAGTATCCCAAAGATGGATGTTATTAAACTGTCAATTAATGGATTGATCGAAAAATCTAGCAATTTGCTTCAATTCTCTAAATTTTTCATTTGTTGTTAGATGTCGCATCGCCAAAGCTTGATGGTCATATCTCGACTACTACTAACCAAAGTTTTGCCATCAGGGCTGAAAGCAACAGAGTTAACCCAATCTGAATGGTTGCCCAGCGTGTAGAGTTGTTGTCCAGTGCTAATGTGCCATAACTTTATGGTACAGTCCGCGCTAGCACTGGCAAGATTCTGACCATCAGGGCTAAAAGCAACAGACCAAACATAACTGTGATGTCCAGCAAGTGTGTTAATTAGCTTACCTGTATTGATATTCCATAACTTGATAGTCTGGTCATAACTGCTACTAGCTAAAATTTCTCCATCAGGGCTAATGGCGACACAAGTCACCCAACCTGAATGCCCTTTGAGAGTTTGTAGCAGTTTTTTACTCTTCAAATTCCACGTTTTAATTGTATTGTCTGCACTACCACTGATTAAAATCTGCTGTTTTGGGCAAATAGCAAGGCAATGAACCAAGTCAGAATGACCTTTGAGGACGTGCAATAATCCCATCTCTATATGGGAAACCTTGATAGTAGTGTCTGTACCGCCACTTAGGATAGTCTGACTATCTGGACTAATGATTACAGAAAAAACTGGGGTTGAATGTACTTTGAGTGTATTGAGTAATTTACCTGTAGACACTTCCCAAATCATCATGCTGCTGTCATCACTACCACTAACCAGAGTTTGGCTATTTGGGCTGTAGGCTAGGCATCTTACCCATTTTCTATGACCAGTGAGAGTATGTAATAATTTCCCTGTGTCGAGATGCCAAATCTTGATAGTATTATCACTACTTCCACTAGCCAAAATTTGCCCATCTGGACTAATTGCAGTTGTAAAAACCCAGTTCAAATGAGTCAGAGTGTGTAGACATTTCCACGGTGAAGGTTGAGACTGTGATTCAGGTGGTGGTGGCGATATAGTTTCAGGTGTTGGTGGCTTTGGCGGTGGTGATGTAGGTTTAGGTGGTGCTTTTTCCTGTTTCAGTTCCAGTTCTTTGGCATTTTTGAAATCTGACCAAGCCCTATTTTCATATCCTAGTTTTGAGCAAGCAAGCCCTCGGTATTTATAGGCTTCAAAGTAGTTGGTGTTAAGACGAATCGCTTGGGTAAAGTATTCTATTGCTTCAGTATATTTTCCTCTTTGAGCTTTCTCTATGCCCAGTTTGTACAAACTTTCAGCATTGGATGGAGTTAAATCAATTTTGGTAAAAGTGGAAGCAGATTTATTTGTCTCATCTGGCTGATAAGACTTTAACTTTGCATAAGCTTGATTGATTTCTTTGATTTTTTCTTCCGCTTCTAGCTTTTGCTGCGGTTCAATAAAACAATCTGGATGCCAAGTCTTAGCTATCTGGCGGTAAGCTTGCTTAACCTCATCAACAGATGCACCTGGTTTTAACCCCAGGATATCGTAAACATGATTTATGTCAAGGCGATCGCTCATACTAGGAAATCAGCAGCAAATCTAACTATACTTAGTATTCCCAAGTATAAGTATTAACTAACTCCAGATGTAGTGCTGCTATCTCCAACGCCGATTTAATCGCAGTAAACTTTTTATCCTCTGACAAAATCTTTCTACCAAAGGTCTAGGTTTTGATACATATCTAGGCGATCGCGATACACGCGCAGCACCCGGATTTCTTAACTCTTCTTCTATTTGTGCAGCTTTATTTAAATCTGAAGCAGCTCTATATTCGTATCCCAGTTGAGAACAAACTAGCCCCCGATACTTATATGCTTCAACATAGTAAGGATTGAGACGAATGGCGTGGGTAAAATCTGCGATCGCATCTTCATATCTTCCTCTAGTAGCATTCTCTACCCCTAAAGTATAGAAAGTTTCTGCATCCCAACGATTGACAGATATTTTTGGGGGATTTTTAGGCGAAGATGAAGAGGGATTTTCAGGAAGGGGAGGCTCAGATGGACTTTCAGATTTGAGCTTGTTGTAAGCTGCATTGATTGATTTAATTTTTTCTTCAGCTTCCTGCTTTTGCTTTTGGTCAACAAAGCGATCGGGATGCCAAATTTTCACCAGTTTACGGTAATTTCGCTTCACCTGTGCTTGAGAAGCACCGGGTTCTAGCCCAAGAATTTCATAAGCATCATTGATATCGAAGCGATCGCGCATACTGAAAAAATCGGCAACTATATCTATGTTAACTATTCCCGTAAATTCTCTCCAAACGCCCCATTCTGGTTATCACTGGGATGACACTAGTCGCCGCTTCTTTGAAGGCTGGTATTACCGCGTTACGCTACCGGAAATTGGACAAACATTCGCCTTTATGTACTCCATTGAAGACCCCATCGGCGGTAAACCTCACAGTGGCGGTGCAGCCCAAATTCTCGGCCCGGATGATGAATATTTATGTCGTACTTTCCCTGATGTCAATAAATTTTGGGGTAGTCGAGATGTTCTGGGTTTAGGTCATTGGGGTAAAACAGATTTGCAAGTTTCTCCCCTATACCTGCTACCAGCAGAGTTTGAGCATCATGTTCAAGAAGGCTATCAAGCTACAGCCACCTTGAATCAGGGAATAATTCGCGAACGCGCCACCAATAATTATTGCCGTTGGCAGTATGAAATTCAACCAGTATACGGTTGGGGAAATCAAAATAGCATTCAGCAATCAACCGCAGGCTGGCTGTCATTCTTGCAGATTTTTGAACCAGGATGGCAAATTTTGATGGCTCACGGTCTAGCCAGCGGAAAAATTGACTGGAATGGTAAAATCTACGAATTCACCAACGCCCCAGCCTACGGCGAGAAAAATTGGGGTGGTGCTTTTCCGCAAAAATGGTTTTGGATAAATTGCAATTGCTTTGAAGGCGAACCCGATTTAGCATTAACTGCTGGCGGTGGAAGGCGGGGCGTACTGTGGTGGATGGAATCTGTAGCGATGATTGGCTTACACTATCAAGGCAAGTTTTATGAATTCGTTCCCTGGAATTCCCAAGTAGATTGGGAAATTCAGCCTTGGGGTAGATGGCAAATGAAAGCTAGTAACTCAAGCTACGAAATTGAATTGACAGGAACCACCCATCTACCTGGTAAACCTCTACGTGCGCCCACAGCGGAAGGTTTAAAATACTGTTGCCGAGACACCATGCAAGGAAAACTAAATTTAGAATTACGAGAACTAAATGGGAGAAAATCTAAAATAATTCTTAAAGCAGAAAGTCTTCTGTGTGGTTTAGAAGTAGGCGGCGGCTCTTGGGATAATTGTTGGCAATCTCGCTAAAACTGCTGCTACAATTATATATGCTTCGTAGTTGGGGTTGTAGCTCAGTTGGATAGAGCGGACGCCTCCTAAGCGTCAGGTCGTGCGTTCAAGTCGCACCAGTCCCGTTGTCTTCAGGCAATTTATATATATAGCAGTTGTGAGGTAGCATAAGCAACTGTGCTACCTACCTTGTCCATCATAGAAATGAGAAGCACTATATAAAGTGGTTAACACCCTTTGATGAATCGTCCGAGACAGGTTAGGATAATCCATCAATTAGAGGAAAAACTTCAAGCACGCTTAATCGCGTTGCAATACAAGAATCAACCAAATTTATATTTGGGCATATTCTTTGGAAGTTTGCTACTCTACTATCAATTGTTTTTTTCTTCTAGTCAGAGAAAATTTTGGACTGAGTAAATAAAGTTATTGAGCCTTGAATAAGCTAATCTTTACAGGTAAATCTTTGCGTTTTACGGCTTTTGCCCTACCGCTAATCATCTGGTGGGGATACAAAGAAGTACAAAACCAATTTGTGCAGCCGCAAGCAGTTGTAGTGTTGGGTGGTTCAACGAAACATTTAGAGCGAGAGAAGTTTACAGCAAAATTCGTTCGCGAGCATCCAAATATACCAATTTGGATTACAGGCGGTAGTCCACGTACATTCACCCAACGAGTGTTTACCAAAGCTGGTGTCGATCCTAAACGTTTACACTTGGATTACGAAGCAGTAGATACAGTTACCAATTTTACTACGTTGGTGGATGATTTGCAACGTCGTGGAATCAAGAGCGTTTATTTGATTACTTCAGACTTCCACATGCGCCGGGCCTGTGTCATTGGCGAAATTATTTTGGGTAGTCGGGGTATTTATTTAAAACCGGTGCCAGTTCCTTCAGAAAAACCTCCTGAATCTATCGAAAAATCTGTTCGCGATGGGGCAAGAGCGATACTTTGGTTAGCGACTGGTTACACTGGTGTTGATGCCGCTAAAAACAAACGGTAAATCAAATCAATTTTGGATTTTGGATTTTGGATTTTGGATTTGAAAATCTTCTGAATCTCAAGATTTATCGCTTGAAAACGATGCAAAATATTCCAATTTGGTGGCATTTAGGGAAATTTGGATGATCTTGACCTAAGTAAAGACAAGCAAAGAAAGAGAACATCTAGCATTACTAAATCACTCGTGAAAAATTAGATCCCCAACTTCTTTAAAGAAGTCGGGGATCTGGAAACCACGAATTTTCACAAATTCAGATAGGATTACTATAACGTCAAGATTATTAGCATCAACTCAGTTAAACAAATAAACAACTTTTCCTCATTTGCTTCCTTGGTGTGTATTTTGCATCCACCAAAGTTTTGAGCCGCAGCTTAGACAGTTCGGAAATGTCTAGTGTAGTTCAGGAAAAAAACACTCCAACTCCGCCCACAATTTGATACCCTAGCTTAAACAGATTTGAGAAGATTTAAAGCGTGGAAATTCAACTTGGGCGGGGAAAAACAGCTCGCAGAGCTTACGGAATAGATGAAATTGCTCTAGCCCCTGGTAACAGAACACTAGACCCTAGTTTGGCAGATACTAAGTGGCGTATTGGTAATATTGAGCGAGAAATCCCGATAATTGCCAGTGCAATGGATGGCGTAGTAGATGTTCGTGTAGCTGTACGTTTGTCACAGTTAGGAGCATTAGGTGTCCTCAATTTAGAGGGGATTCAAACTCGCTATGCTGATCCAGAGCCAATATTAGATCGAATTACCTCTGTGGGGAAAGATGAATTTGTTGCCTTGATGCAAGAACTCTATGCCGAACCAATAAAGCCGGAATTAATTGAACAACGTATTCAGGAAATTAAACAACAAGGTGCCATTGCAGCGGTAAGTGCAACTCCAGCCGGTGCAAGTAAATATGGTGAGGCGGTGGCAAAAGCTGGGGCCGATTTATTTTTTGTCCAAGCTACAGTCGTTTCTACTGCACATCTTTCACCAGAGTCTTTAGTACCACTTGATTTAGCAGAATTTTGCCGTTCCATGCCCATCCCCGTGGTGTTGGGGAATTGCGTAACTTACGAAGTTACCTTGAATTTGTTGAAAGCTGGGGCAGCTGGGATACTAGTGGGAATTGGGCCAGGTGCGGCTTGTACTTCTCGTGGGGTGTTAGGTGTGGGTGTGCCACAAGCAACTGCGATCGCTGATTGTGCCGCCGCACGAGATGATTACTACAACGAAACTGGTAACTATATCCCCATTATTGCTGATGGCGGTTTAATCACTGGTGGCGACATTTGCAAATGTATCGCCTGTGGTGCCGATGGTGTGATGATTGGTTCCCCCTTTGCCAGAGCCACAGAAGCCCCAGGGCGGGGGTTTCATTGGGGCATGGCAACTCCCAGCCCCGTCTTACCTCGTGGCACCCGCATTCGCGTTGGCAGCACTGGTAGCCTAGAGCAAATACTCCTTGGCCCAGCAGGACTAGATGATGGCACACACAACCTTGTAGGAGCCTTAAAGACGAGCATGGGCACTTTAGGAGCGAAAAATATTAAAGAAATGCAGCAAGTCGAAGTTGTGATTGCGCCTTCCCTATTAACCGAGGGTAAAGTTTACCAAAAAGCTCAACAATTAGGTATGGGTAAGTAAAGGGATTTAAGGAGATAAGGGAGCCAGGAAGAAGCAAGGGAGCAGAGTTTTCCCCTCTGCCCCCCGCACCCCGCCCCTCTGCCTCTTTTCAATGCCCAATGCCCAATTCTTCAATAAATTTTTCCAGCCCCCAAACAATTGCTGGAAAAATCCGATATGTCACCTACAATGGAGATAGCGGAGACGCATGTTTCCGTTCACTCCTCACACCACACTCCGCCCGGACTACTGTTCGGGCGGTTCCTTATGTTTGTAAATAAATTCTAGAGCTTCTTTGCAAATGTACATCCTCTACCTCCAAGCTGAGGTTTTTGCTATGGTAGAATTTTCACCAAGCTCAGATATTATTGGCGAAGGTTTTAGGCATGTCAGCAGCCGCACAAGTTACCGATTCTAGTTTTAAGCAAGAAGTACTCGAAAGCGATGTACCTGTTTTAGTGGACTTTTGGGCACCCTGGTGCGGACCATGCCGTATGGTAGCTCCTGTTGTCGATGAAATTTCCGAACAGTACAAAGGTCAAATAAAGGTCGTAAAAGTCAACACAGATGAAAATCCTCAAGTTGCTAGTCAGTACGGCATCCGCAGCATTCCCACGTTAATGATTTTTAAGGGTGGACACAAAGTCGATATGGTGGTCGGCGCCGTGCCTAAAACTACATTGGCTTCCACTCTCGAAAAGCATCTTTGAAACTCAATCGGCAATAAAATCCTCTTGAGTTATCCATTTTTTTCTAACTTTAAGTTAATTTTTATAAACAAGTTTGAGAGACACCAATTCCTCGTCTCCCAGACTTGTTTACATTTGTATACAGTTTCAGAAGATTTTTAGGAGTTTTCTACCTCAAAAACAATTCCCTAATTTCTGCACTACCAATTTCTATACGCTAATATCTACCGCAAGGCAAAAGTCAACTTAAGCTGAAACTCCTTTAAAACCTCGTTTCCAGCCGGAGGCTGGAAATGCAACTCAAAAGCGGCTCTGCCTCCAGGACGGCATTCCCAGTCTCCGACTGAGAACGAGGCAAACGAGGCAAACGTAAAAATATCTAAAAGCTGATTCTAGGCTAGCTTTCACGTTAAGTTGATACCAATGGCAAGATGCCCACCCCACAATATTGGATAATTTATCATTCAAAATTAACAATCCCCATAAATAAATCCATAAATAAAAAATTTATACTAATTTGAAAAATGATTGCAACAGATGAATTCACACTAGACAGCTTTTATCAGGGTTTGATCACAACCTAATTGCAATCTTGCTCAGTTTGCTAGAACCTAGAGACAGATTAAAATCAGCAATAAAACAAGTCTGTTAGAGAAAATCAACACTGATGTATTTCTAATTAAGTTCCACAGATGTTGAAGTAGCGATATATTTTGATAATCTATCTTCCATAAATCAACTGTTCGTTGTTGAATCTATGAAGTCTTATTTAGCCGCCGCTATTCAATTGACCAGTGTGCCCGATTTACAGAAAAATTTGGCACAGGCAGAAGAATTAATAGAGCTTGCCGTGCGTCAAGGTGCTGAATTGGTGGGTTTGCCAGAAAACTTTTCCTATATGGGAGAAGAAAAAGATAAACTCGCACAAGGGGATGCGATCGCTCTTGAAAGTGAAAAATTTCTCAAAAAAATGGCCCAACGCTTTCAAATTACGATCTTGGGCGGCAGCTTTCCACTTCCGGTAGATAATACAGGCAAAGTTTATAACACTACTCTACTCATCGATCCCAGCGGTGAAGAACTTGCCCGCTACTACAAGGTACACCTATTTGATGTTGATGTCCCCGACGGCAACACCTATCGCGAATCCAGCACAGTTGTGGCTGGTACGCAACTACCCCCCGTGTATTTCTCAGAAAAACTCGGTAATCTAGGGCTTTCTATTTGTTATGATGTCCGCTTCCCGGAACTGTATCGTCATCTGGCAGATAAGGGAGCCGATGTTATCTTTATTCCCGCCGCCTTTACCGCCTTTACAGGCAAAGACCACTGGCAAGTACTACTACAAGCCAGAGCCATCGAAAATACCGCTTACGTCATTGCTCCTGCCCAAACGGGGAATAACTACGGTCGCCGCCTAACCCACGGCCACGCCGTCATTATTGACCCTTGGGGTGTAATTTTAGCCGATGCTGGAGAAAAACCGGGAATTGCGATCGCAGAAATCAAGCCTACTAGGCTAGAACAAGTCCGCCGTCAAATGCCCTCTTTACAGCATCGGGTGTTCTAGAGACTGGGGAAGAAGCAGGGGAGCAGGGAGCAAGGGAGAAGAGTTTTCCCTTCCGCACCCTGCACCCCGCCCTTCTGCCTCTTTTCAATGCCCAATGCCCTTTACCGGATACGTAACCTAAAATGAGCAGTGATGACAAATACCCCTAAATATTCCTGCTATTTTTCATCCGCATAAGTAAGTTTTAATTTTTTGTATGATTTCGCTCTCTCCCATTCTCCAAGCTAGACTTTCCCAACCCTTAAAGATTGGCTCCTTTGAGGTCAAAAGTCGGGTTCTCCAGTCGCCTCTATCTGGAGTGACAGATATGGTGTTTCGCCGTATCGTGCGTCGCTATGCCCCAGATTCAATGATGTATACCGAAATGGTGAATGCTACGGGGTTGCATTATGTCAAGCAATTACCCAAAATCATGGAGGTAGACCAAAATGAGCGTCCAATTAGTGTTCAACTATTTGATTGTCGTCCAGATTTCTTAGCAGAAGCAGCAATCAAGGCAGTTGCCGAAGGTGCTGATACTGTTGATATTAATATGGGTTGTCCGGTTAATAAAATCACTAAAAATGGTGGTGGTTCTTCGTTGTTGCGGCAACCAGAAGTAGCAGAAGCAATTGTGCGGGAAGTGGTAAAAGCTGTTGATGTCCCCGTGACAGTAAAAACCCGTATTGGCTGGAATGATAACGAAATTACGATTCTCGACTTTGCCAAGCGGATGGAAGATGCCGGGGCAAAAATGATTACAGTACATGGACGCACTCGCGCCCAAGGGTACAACGGTAATGCCCGTTGGGAATGGATTACCCGTGTCAAAGAAGTGCTTTCTATTCCAGTAATTGGGAACGGAGATATTTTTTCTGTTGAAGCGGCGGTGAAATGTTTAGAACAGACTGGCGCTGATGGTGTTATGTGTTCTCGTGGAACTTTGGGTTATCCATTTTTGGTGGGAGAAATCGATCACTTCCTGAAAACTGGGGAGATATTACCGACACCTACCCCGATTCAGCGTTTGGAATGTGCAAGAGATCATTTACAAGCCTTGTGGGAATATAAAGGCGATCGCGGTGTACGTCAAGCTCGTAAGCACATGACTTGGTATGCTAAGGGTTTCGTTGGTGCTGCCGAACTTCGAGGACAGCTAAGTTTAGTTGAAAAAGTAGATCAGGGTTTGGCAATGATTGACCAAACAATTGAAAAATTGGCCAATGGTTATGAACTTGAAGAAGAACCACAAGGTAGTTTGGTAATGCTTTAAAATAACTCGTAATTAGTTTAGGAAGTGAGAGTCTTCTCAATGCGACGATCTGGGATAAGCCAGATGATTGCAACTAAAACGTAAAATGCACAAGCCAACCATGAGTTCACAAAGGCAAGTGGAATTGCCACAGCATAGAAAACTACTGATACTTTCCCTTTGAAGTCTTCACCGATTGCGATCGCTAGAGTTGAATCCCTACCGTGGTGAGAAACGAGGGCACGGCTAAGAATGTAGTAGGCGATCGCAGCCAACAACAATACCGTACCATAAAGGGCAACTGGCACGGCGGCAAAGTGATTCTCGCCCATCCAGCCAGTGACGAAGGGGACTAAGGACAACCAAAACAGCAAATGCAGATTAGCCCAAAGTATACGCCCATTAACCTGTCGGACTGCTTGTAATAGGTGATGGTGATTGTTCCAGTAGATGCCAATATAAATAAAACTCAGCACATAGCTGAGAAATACCGGGATTAGCGGACGCAGCGCAGCTAAATCGAACCCATGCGGCACTTTGATTTCCAGCACCATGATAGTGATGATGATAGCAATCACCCCATCGCTGAATGCTTCTAATCTCCCTTTTCCCATGTACCCATTCCTTTTGTGTTTACTTGAGAGTAAGTTGTGACACTCTGTACTTTATCGTACCAAGTAGTTGCCGTTGATAAAGATTTTCTGCACTATGGGCGCACTTTTTTTAGGCTACTCCATACCCTGTATATGGACGCTTATACGGCGGATGTAAACCTAAAATAATATCTTCTTTTACTTTACCTGACTTAGTTTCTGGAATTGTTTAAATATCAATTACTACGGCTGAAAAATACAGCAGCTATAACAATTAAACCTAAAAGTGCTAAAGGAACCCAGAGATTAGGGAGATCGGACAAACTCATAAAATACTTCCAAATAAGTAAGGTATATGAGGCGAAAGCTATAATGCATCGCAATAGACAGTCGCTACTCGATAAATCAATTTTTAGGTAAGCCTTCTTTTAATTTCCTCAGCCAAGTTTTCTAATAACACTTCTACTTGCTCCCCTGTTTTCAAATCTTTGAGTGATGACTTTTGTGCTGCTGCTTCTTCAGAACCAATAATTACGCAAAATTGAATTCCTTGCTTGTCTGCTAATTGAAATTGTTTACCCAAGGGACGCTTATCAAAGTTAGTGATTACATTAATTCCCGCCTGACGCAGATGTTGAGAAACTTTTAAATAAGTAGGCATTAAATCTTCCTGCATATTCACTACCATCACTTGGGCTGGTGTCGCAGCTAAGGTATTTAGAATACCAGCTTTTAACAAACGACTAATTAAGCGAGTTAAGCCAATAGAAATACCTACACCAGGCATTTTTTCGCCCAAAAATACCCCAACTAATTCTTCATATCTACCACCAGAACAAATACTGCCTAAAGCTTCATGTCCTAATAAGGTTGTTTCGTAAACTGTGCCGGTATAGTAATCAAGACCACGGGCAATGGATAAATCAATACAGAAACGGTTTTCGGCAACTCCGAGATTACGCACTCCTGCAATTACCGTTTCTAATTCGGTGATTCCTAAGCTCAATTGCTCTGTTTCTGGCAGATTTTGGGCAAGATGTTTAAGCTTATCTAATACTTCATCAACAGAACCGTCAATTTTAATAAATTCAATTATTTTTTGCGCCTGTTCTTCTAAAATTCCTTCTTTCTCTAAATCTTGCTTTACTTTATTTTCACCAATTTTTTCTAGAGTATCAACAATAGCAATACACGATTTAATTTGATTTTCGGCAATTCCTACTGATTTAAAGAAACCAGTAAGAACTTTGCGGTTATTGATGCGAATTAGAAAATCACCAATATTAATTGTTTCAAATATCTCGGTGATAATTGCAGGCATCTGAGCATCATAAAGCAAGCTGAGTTCACGACGCGCTACTACATCAATATCGCATTGGCGAAACTGACGAAAACGCCCATCTTTCGCCCGTTCTCCGCGAAAAACTACATCTGTTTGATAACGAGCAAATGGGAAAATTAGCTCATTCAGGTGACGGGCAATGTATGCTGCTAAAGGAACTGTTTGGTCAAACTTTAAAGCTCTGGATTCTGAACCAGTTTCGCTAGATTTATCTCTCCCAGTCTCGCCAGATTTATCTCTCTCAGCTTGTCGATTTGGTGGCAGGATAGGATCAATTCCATAAATGATATTGTCACCTTGATTACCTTTAGCTTGCAGAACTTCTAAACGTTCTACAGCAGGTGTTTCAATGGGTGTAAATCCATAACTTTCAAAAACTCTGCGGATGATATCTAGCAAATGTAATTCTAGACGCTTTTCGCTAGGAAGAAACTCTGGAAATCCACTAGGAGTAGAAAAGTTTATTTTGTCACCTCTGGCCATGCGTGTACCTTACTAAGTTGAGATTGGAAATCAAAGCCTAACGACTAGAAATCGTGGCTACACAAACAAAGTCCGCCTGCGCGGACTGGAGAATAATGAAATTTATTTTTGAGGGGAGAAATTACTATCTTACCCGTTCTTCTTGAATTAGGGTGCGTTGAAAGATTTGATTGTTCTTAAACCAATGCCAAGTACGGGCACGATTGTTATTGTCAGGACTAATGTGAATCATTTCATACAAGCTTATTTCTGCGTTTGTTTTATAACTAAACCGCAAAATAACAATCGAATCATCGGCTTCCCAGGCTTTTCCGTCAATGCGATCGGTGTCAAACCAAAGTTTATTATCTTTATAGATTCCTGGAAATTCATGCTCTTCTTGTTTACCATCAGACCATTTGTAGCGATTAATCTGGTAGTAGGGATGAGGGCCATTTTCTGGAAATTGACAACTTAAGTGAGACTCATACTTATCAAGGATTTTTCCTGCGGTATCAACTACTGTATAAGTTCCTACCCAATCTCCTTCATGACGGGCAAGGACGGGCATTCCTTCTCGAATATTAGACATTACAATTCACCTCTCAATAACGTAGCGTAGGTAGTAATAACCGTTTGAGCAGGTCAGTAGTACTTACTCTACAAAAACTGCTGAATGTTAGCATTAACATTGTAAGTCGATACAATGGCATTGCGAGCCGAAACAATAGCATTGTGAGCCGAAACAATGGCATTGCGAACCGAAACAATGGCATTGTGAGCCGATGCAATTGCATTGTGAGCCGAAACAATAGCATTGCGAACCGATGCAATTGCATTGCGAACCGATGCAATTGCATTGCAAACCGAAACAATGGCATTGCGAGCCGATGCAATTGCATTGTAAGTCAATACATTACACTACTCTTAAAAACTTACCTTTTGTTGATTAAAAGTATTTATACTTCACTATCAAACCACCAGGGGTCATTAGTAGCGTTGGTTTTGATCAAAATAGCTTTTTTTCGCATGAACCGTTTCAGTGCCGCCGCACCCATGCGTGAACCTCCCAAACCGGAGAATTTGAAGGCGTTTTTCTCTCCTTCGTGCATCATAGCGGTGAGTCCAGCATCGTTGATGCTGATAGCACCTGCATCTATCTGTTGAGCAATTTCTAAGGCTTCGACTTCCGAGGCAAATACAGCAGCACTTAATCCATAAATTGAGTCATTGGCTAAAGATACTGCTTCCTCTACTGTAGAAAAAGGCATCACTGGCATAATGGGGCCAAAAGTCTCTTCGGTCATCACTTTCATGGAATGATTAACCTGAGTAAGCACTGTGGGACGACACCACCAACCACCACCTAAGTCTTCTATGACGCCGCCGCAGTGAATAACTGCTCCTTTTTCTACTGCATCTAGGAGATGATCGCTAATAATGGCTGCTTGTTTTTCGGCGATGATGGGGCCAATTTCTCCACTCTCTACTGTGGGATAGGCTAATTGCAGGCGATGGGCTTTGGTTACTAGTTGATGGTAAAACTTTTCAAATATGGAATCTGCAACATAAATTCGCTCAATTGAGAGGCATGACTGTCCAGTGTTGACGACGGAACCCCACAATATAGCTGAGGTTGCTAATTCTAAGTTGGCTGATTCTAAAACGATCGCAGGATCTTTTCCTCCTAATTCCAAAAAGGCTGGAATAAACTGTTTTGCAGCCGCCTGTGCAACTTTTCTCCCTGTGGCTACACTGCCTGTAAAGCATACCAAATCTACATTTTCAATCAAAGTAGATCCGGTTGCACCTGCTCCTTCAACAAAAGTTAAAACGTCGTGCAGTTTGGGAACGGTGTTGAGTGCTGTCATTAGTGGTGCTACAAAGCGGGGAGTAATTTCACTAGGTTTGACAATGACAGCACAACCCGCCAACAATGCCGGAATGGTATCAATGGTAGATAGTAACAGCGGAAAATTCCACGGGCTAATTACCCCAACCAGGGGATAAGGCACGGATGTTTGTTGTAAGGCAATAAACGGAATGGCGGTATTTTTGGCAGATTCTTGCAGCAAATCTGGTGCTAAACGACACCAGCGATCGATGCTAGAGAGGAAAGAATCTATTTCTAATACTGAGGTTGATAATCTTCCGGTATCATTTACCAAAGCTTCTGTGAGGCGATCGCGTCCAGATAATATCGCCTGTTTCCACTGCTGTAAAGCTTCAATTCTTCCCTCTAAACCCAACTGCTGCCAGCGAACTTGTGCCCGACGCGTCCGCTTACATTGTTGCACCACCAGCCTTGGAGGCGGCGGGATAATTACGTAGTCAAATTTGCCAGTTCGGGGATTGCGGACTTCTATTGGTTTTGTCATTGGAGGGAGGAGAGACGCGATTCATCGCGTCTGTACAAGAATTGGGAGTTATTTTTTATATTTCGATGCTTACTTAATGCCCAAATTCAAATTATGCCTAAATTATGCCTAATTGGCTTAAGCGCTCAATGGTAGCTTGCTGTGTTTGCAGGAAGTGTTTGCGGTCTACTTCTGTTTCCAGCATAGTATTAGCTGGGTAAAAGTGTGATTGGTGATAACTTTCGGCGTATAGTTCAAAGCGTTGGCGGGAAAGTAAATTATTTAACCCTGGTCGGCGGCGATCGCGGCGTAATGCTGCTAAATCAATCTCTGCAAATGCTGCCATGCTCTCGCCTGTACCTGTCTCTGCTACTACGATGCCGCGATGATCAATAATTTTAGAGCCACCATCAGCAGAAGCAATGGGGATGGCAATATTAGCGATGCCTGCGGTATTAGCTGAAACTACATAAGCCAGATTTTCGACGGCACGAGTGATTTTTGCTGCGTCTTTAGGGGTGAGGTTTTTGTTGTATACTTCCGAGGTGGAATGGACAAAAATCTCTGCTCCTCGCATCGCCAGACACCGCGCTACTTCTGGATACAAAATTTCTTCTGATGCTAAAGCTGCCAAATTACCGATCTCCGTTTTAGCAACGGGGAAAACTCCTTCCAAACCATAGCAGTCAAGATATTTATCCCAAACATCATGGGGTGTGGGAGCAAATAAGGAATTTAGCCGCCGATACCGCAAGACGATTGAGCCAGAAGGGTCAAGAATAAAGCAGGTTTGAAAGTACAATCCGGGAAAATTGGGGTCAACTTCGTAGGCGTTACCAGCTAAAAAGATTTTATGTTTTTGGGCAATTTTACCCAAGGCTTCATATTCAGCACCAGCCATTTCTATACAGGCTTTTTCTGCCCACCCTGCAAGAGTATCTCCCATCGGGAAACCGGTCAGGAAATATTCTGGCAGTACAATTAAACGACAATCAAAGCCAATGAAAGCGATACTAGCAGCAATTTGTTGAGCTAGACGGTTGATGGAGTTTTGCATGAGCGATCGCGCTTCGTGGCGATCGCTGGTTTGGTTGACTGCATGACAGGTAACTTGCAGTGCTAAAGCGCGGAATGATTCTAGATTAGTGGACATAGGGTATGGGACTAAGGACAAAGGACAAATGACCAATGACTAATGATTAATTCGATCGCCACCCCAGAGCGATCGCACAAGTCTATCTGTTAATTCCGAACCAAATATCTGCGCGGCAAATTTATTACCTGGATCGCGTTCTGCACTGATTCGGCGGAGGGCTAAATCACGAGTGGCTAGAGCCTCCCTTGCATCTTTTGGCACTGGTTCAGCTGCATCTACCCAAGTAAGCCAGCGATCAAGTGTTTCGTGTGCAAGTGTGCGAGTTAGTTCGAGGGTTTCAAAAGTAGGCGCACCTGTGTAGCACAAGCTAACAGGCGATTGAAATAGACGAATATAGGCACTTTTGCTGGTAAATACCTTGAGGCGTGAATCTTCCTGTAACTTTAAGAATGTTGGGTTAACTGGCTCATAATAGCGATCGAGATATGCCAAATCGGTTAAAAGCTCAGTTCGGGGGATGTAATCTATATAAAAGAAAATATTTGGAAGTGTGCCAAACTCAAAGGCCAAATGAGGAACCTGAATATGCGACTTTAACCAAGTGGTGAGCCGCATAGTGCTAAAGTTGGAATTCTCAGGGTTTCCTAGCCACGAATGCACTAGCCAGTCAATTTCTTCGCCGGAAAAAGCAGTCAGTGAACCCTTCATATTGCCATCAAGACTGCTGTATTGCTGTAAATTTTCTACAGAAGGGTCTGGATGTAACTGAAAACGAGCCTGTAGTTTTTGACGGAGTTCTTTTGTAATCTCCCACAACTGCTCAAATACAGCTTTATTGTCTAGATCAGTTGGTTGCTGAGTCATGGTTTGAGTTTGTTAGTCTACCAAGGCTTATATTACATTGCAGACTGCGATCGCTCTCAATATACCAACTCCAATTATTACATTTTGCATTAACATCTTTGACACAATTTTGCAATAGATTTGTCAATCTGATGTGCAATAGTTAGCTGATCAAACTGTTTAACGGAACTAGGCGGGTAACTCCCGCTTTTTTTAATGGGAATTACTAAGAGAAAATCCTCGACGCGTAGGTTTAAGACTAGCTAACTCCACCTGAAAACTCACCTTGTCACTCATTTCACCACTTCTCGCCTCTAAAGTCCATTTTCCAGGACGCAAATACCAAAATAAAGAATTAGCTGATTTGGTATCTAACTTTTCACCATTCAGCCACCACTCCACAGGCGCAGATTTATTTCCTACTAACTTAAATTCAAGTTTCTGCTTCGCTTCTTCACCTGGATACACTAAGAATAAATCCCCATGATGGGGAGATAAAATTCTCAAATTATTAGCAGTAAAAGTTGATTGCTGTTGTTTCGCCAACCATTCATCATACTCCGGCGGCAAATCGAACTGATTTTCACCTTCGTAATTATTTTTATCTTCTGGATAGAAATATTCCTGCACCACTGAGGTACAATCTGGTGTTGGTCGTAACCCTGAAACTGCACAAACAGGTAATTGCACTAAACCTTCTGGAGGCGGAAAACCTTCTGGTTCTTGATGTTCGTGCAGATGTAACATAATCCGATTCCACAAGGGTGCTGCGCCTGTCACACCTGAAACCTGACGCATCGGTTCACCGTTGAAATTTCCTACCCATGTAGCGACGGTGTAATCTGTAGTGAAGCCAACCGTCCAAGTATCGCGAAAATTGGAAGAAGTGCCAGTTTTAACAGCCGAAGGAAAGGGTAAATTTAATACCGAGTTTACACCAAAAGCCGTTGCACGAGCATGGTTGTCACTAAGTATGTTGGTAATCAATTGCCAAATTCTTGTAGAGACGCGATTCATCGCGTCTCTAGGGATTGCGGAATTAGAAAATGTGCTTACTAAAGGAGTCGCATCTCCAAATCGTGCTATGGTCAGGTAGGCGTGGGCTAACTCCCAGAGACTGACTTCACCACTACCAAGAGTCAAACCCAAACCATAATGTTCTGGAGTTTGATTGAGGTGTTCAAATCCCAGTTGATGCAGCCGTTCTAAGAAAGTTTCCACACCTACTTTCTCTAACACCCTCACTGCCGGGACATTTAAAGAATTTGCTAAAGCGATTCGTACCCGCACAGGGCCAAGAAACTTTTCGGTGTAATCGGTTGGGCTATAAAGTTTCGCACCGGGAATAGCGTAATGGGCAGGTACATCTGCCAGAATGGTATTTGGACGAATTAAACCTTTTTCTAAAGCTAATTCATAGACAAAAGGCTTGAGGGTAGAACCTGGTTGACGTAACGCTTGCACTCCATCATTGCGTCCCAGTTTGGCTTCATTAAAGTAATCAGGTGAACCGACATAAGCCAAAACTTCCCCAGTGTGATTATCAATCACCAACGCCGCTGCATCATGGACATTGTTAGCGGCAAGAGAAGAAATTACCTGTTGTAACTGCGCTTCGACAAACTGTTGCAAAGGGCGATTTATAGTTGTGCGAATGGGGGAATTTTGTTCTGTTTGCGTTTTATCAAACTGATTGGCTAACCAAAATAAAAAGTGTGGTGCGGCGATAATTCCCCGCTGGCGAGATTGAAACACAACCTTTTCGGTGTGTGTTCGGGCTGCGTTAGCCTCACTAATATACTTTTCCTGTACCATCCGATTAAGGACATATTTTTGTCGCTGCTTCAACCGTTCCCAATGTTCATAAGGATTAAAGTATGTGGGATTATTGGGAATAGCAGCTAACAAACTAGCTTGAGCAAGATTCAATTCACTCGCTGGGATAGAAAAATAAATCCGTGCGGCTGCTTCCACACCATATATATTCCCTCCCATTGGCAACCGATTGATATATGCAGCCAGAATTTCATCCTTATTCATCCCTGCTGCTAATCGCCAAGACAGCCAAATTTCTTGTATTTTACCAGAGAAACTACGAGGCACTGGATCTAACATCCGCGCCAACTGCATAGTAATAGTGGAAGCACCGGAAACAATTCGTTTTGCGTGGATGGCTTCTTTAGCAGCACGGATAATAGCTTTCATATCCAACGCGCCATGATGGTAAAAGTTGCCATCTTCGGCGGCTAAAATAGCATGGATAAACTGGGGCGAAACTTGATTTAGTGGTACTACTGATGTATGCTCTTGGTCACGAGTGAGTAGTGTTCCTAATGGTAAACCATTGCGATCGCTAAATTGCATTGCCAACTGATTTTGGGCAATATCTGCGGCCCGAACAGGCGCAAAATAGGGCAGTAAACGTATAATCAAGCAGATTAGCAGCACAGCCAGGATAACTTTGCTACTGTGCTTAAGTTTGAGTAGCGATCGTGAAACTAGTTTCATCAGGGAATACCCTGTCTAAGAAAACTTACCTTAACTTTCCCGCAGACTTACTTGTATCTACATCAGTAAATATATCAAATACTTAATAATTTATAATTACTAACTTAACAGATATAAATTAATGTTTGCGAAATTTAAATACTTCTTTATAGTTAAGAATTGTAGTTATTTTTTGGAACAATCACACTGAGTTAGTTATCAATATAAATAAACATAGTTAAATTCAAATTTTGGAACTAACTAGTCATACTGCTATTAGCCTTGACATTGCCCAATACATAAGGTAATGCAAACTTTTATTCGTTATAGTTGATGAATTTTTAATTACTAAAAATATGATTATTAGATTTTTACTCCGTTTTCACTATAAAATTCTCCATTTCTTCTTCGGCTTCCTCGGCGGTTCCTTAAAAAAAATCTCACATCGCAAGAGAACAATACAGTTTATTCTGCTCTTTACATTTACACTAGCAATGACCGGGTGTAACTTCTTTGGTATCAACTCAACCAAAGAACAACTCCCAGTAGTCTCTCCAATCATACCACCAAAATTACCAGACTGGATTGAACAAATTAGTCCCATTGGGGATGCCAAACCTCTTAACCAAATCCGCATCCGTTTTAAAGAAGCTTTAATCCCAGTTGAAAGCCTTGATAGCCCAGAACAGCAACAATTATTACAAAAATTTGCCCTTTGGCCGCCTTTACCCGGTCAATTTCGCTTTTTAACACCGCGTATGGTGGGTTTTCAAGCTGATAAAGCCTTGCCAATAGCGACAAGATTTCAAGTCACCCTCAAAGCGGGTTTAGCAGACTTAAAAAATCATCGCCTAGATAAAGATTTACCTTGGACTTTCAATACCGAATCTATCAACCTGACCAATTTACCCGGTGTCAATCCCATTGAAAAAGCTGATATTGAACCAATTGATTTACAACAGAAGTTACAGTTTACTTCCAATGTCGAATTAGATTTAAATTCTGTACAAGAACATTTACAGTTAATCCCTGAAGAAAAAAACAATGGTATAGGTTTCAAAGTCGAATTAAACAAAGAAGAAAAACCATTAAAAAATGAAGAAGACCCTTTAGAAAAATTTGACCCTTCAGCACGCAATTGGATTTATAACCTCATCCCCCAAGAAAATCTCGAAAAAGCAACCCGTTATCGCCTGGTATTTTCTCCTGGAATACGCCCAGCTTATGGCAATCTACCGACAGAGAAAGAATTTGCTACTAAGTTAGCAACTTATTCGCCTTTGGCGTTTCAGAAAATTAACTTTTACGGACAGCCAGATTCAGGGGGAACTTTTGGAAGATTTCTCAAAGGTAGTCCGCAGCTAGAATTTAATAATGTTTTATTGCCAGATTCAGCTAAAGAAAATATTACAATTAATCCCGCACCAAAAGATATTGCGAGAATTATCCAAATCAATGATGAAGATAAAATTGTCGGCATCAATCCTTATGCGCTAGAACCTGCCAAGACTTATACAATTACTATCGGCGGGAATCTCAAAGATAAATTTGGGCAGACTTTGGGTAAACCTCTAACACTTAAATATGATACTGGAGATTTAGCTGGGGATATCTGGGTGCCATCAGATTTGAATATTTTCCCCACAAGTAAAGATTTACAGCTAAATATTAGTATGGGAAATCTGCCAGAATCTAAATATAAAGCCGCTTATCGAGTAGTTAAGCCGACAGATTTAGTTTATTTTAATAATGGTAGTGATTTATTACCACAACCTTCTGAATGGCAAAGCTTTCAGGTATCAGGTAAAAAAAATCAATCAGTTGATATTGCTGTTCCTCTGCGGGAAAAAATTAATGCAGCTACGGGAATGTTAGCTTATGGAGTCCAAGCCCGCACGAATAAATATCAGGAGAATGGTAAAGAACTGTGGCGAGAACCTACGACTTATGGCTTAGTTGAATTGACAAATTTGGGCGTATTTACGCAGTGGTTTCCTGAGTCAGGGTTAATTCGCGTCAATCATCTTACAGATGGTTCACCAGTTAAAACGGCTGTTGTTGAAATTTATCAATCAAAGTTACAAGCAAAATCTCGCCCCGAAGCAGTACCTTGTGCAACTGGTAAAACTGATGACAATGGAATTTTCAGAATTGTTCGTGAAGGATTACAGCAATGTTATTCTGGGAATGAAAGCTCTAGTAAATCACCACAACTATTAGTAATTGCCCGTGAAAATCAAGATTGGGCATTCGCTAGAACTGAAGAATACAGCGGCGTTTATGGCTATGGTATTGATGCAGGTTGGCAAGATGCTAAACCTGAATCACGTGGGGTAATTTTTTCGGATAGACAATTGTATCAACCAGGTGAAAAAGCTTGGTTGACTGGTTTCGCAGACTTCTTACAAAATGGCACAATTCAGCAAGATAAAAATGCTGCTTACCAATTAACTTTGGTAAATCCTGATGGGCAAAAAACCGGCTTAGGAACACAAACCACAAATGAATTTGGCACATTTTCTCTAGAATTGCCAATCAAAAATACTCAGCGCTTAGGCTACTATACAATCCAGGCGAAGGGCAAGAATGGACAAGAAATTTCTGGAGAGTTTCGGGTAGCTGAGTTTAAGCCACCGAATTTTAAAGTCGAACTTAACTTAGATAAAGAATTTGCTCTTATTGACGAGAAAGTTAATATTAATGCTACAAGCAATTATTTGTTTGGCGCACCTGTAGAAGGTGGAGAAGCAAAATATTTTATCACTCGCCAGCAAGCAAATTTTGTTCCTAAAGGTTGGGAAGAATTTACTTTTGGTAGGCAGTGGTTATGGCCAGAGGAAACTCCTAGTATATCTAGTGATGTCTTGCAAACTAATGCCCAGCTAGATGCTAATGGTAAAAGTAGTCAAACTGTGAATGTGGTTAATGATTTACCATATCCTATGACTTATCAGGTGGATGTGCAAGTTGCAGATGTTTCTAATTTGTCTGTAGCCAATTCCAAAACTTTTACCGCTTTACCAAGTAATCGCCTCATCGGGTTAAAAAGTAATTTCATCGCCGATGCTGGCAAGGCTTTTCCCATTGAAGTGATTGTTACTGACCCGACAGGAAAACCGATAACAGGTCAACGGGTGCGGGTAGAATTACAGCAGATTAAATATAGCAGCGTCACGCAATTAGTTGAAGGTAGCCGAACACCAAAAAATCAAGTCGAATATAAAACAGTGGGACAAGCAGAAATTACATCTGCTAGTAACCCGCAATCAGTAAATTTGACAGCACCGGAATCTGCTTCATATCGGATTAGAGTTAATTTTAGCGATGCCAAAAGCGAGTTAAGTGCGACAGATTTACAAATTTGGGCAACTGGAGGAAATTCTGTATTTTGGGGTTCTAAAGAAAAAGATGTCTTAGAAGTTAAGCTAGATAAAAAAGAGTTCAAACCTGGTGAGACTGCTACTGCACTAATTCAATCTCCCTATCCAGAAGCAGAATTGTACTTTGCTGTAATTAAAGACAAACCCCTTTATCAGCAAATTATCAAAGTTCAGGGAGGCGCACCACAAATTCAGTTTCAAGTCACACCAGAAATGCTACCTAATGCAGCCATTGAAGCTGTCTTAGTAAGACAAGGTAAACCCATAAACCAAGTGGAAGCGGGAAGTTTAGATAACTTGGTGAAGATTGGTTTTACACCTTTTAAAGTTAAGTTAGAGGATAAGTATTTAAAACTGCAAGTTAAGCCAGTACAAGCATCATTAGAACCTGGTGCAGAAGAAACAGTACAACTAGAACTGAAGGACAATCAAGGAAACCCCACCAAAGGACAGTTTACAGTCATGGTGGTAAATGAAGCGGTGTTACAACTTTCTGGTTATCGTCCGCCAGATTTGGTAGATACAGTTTATGCAGAACAGACAATTTCTACCCGCTTTAACGATAATCGCGCAGATGTCATATTGCAAGCACAAGATGTAGCTAAACCCAAAGGTTGGGGTTATGGCGGTGGTTTCTCAACTGGTGCAGCCAATACTCGTACTCGCACCGATTTTCAAGCCTTAGCTTACTACAACGGTTCTGTTCTCACCGATGCAAATGGGAATGCACAGATAACCTTTAAATTACCGGATGACTTAACTACATGGCGAGTGATGGCTGTAGCCACCGATGGAAATCTGCGTTTCGGCAATGGGGATGCGACGTTTATAACCACCAAACCACTGCTAACTAATGCCATCTTGCCACAGTTTGCCCGTCCAGGCGATCGCATCCTTGCTGGTTTATCTGTAACTAATAACACCGGGAATCCAGGAAATCTCTCAATTAATGGCGAACTTAGCGGTACTGTGAAGTTTGCTGACAAAAACCCCACAGCGACTTCTTTACAAACCAAAGCTGAATCCGCAACTCACGCTTATCGCTTTCCAATGGTGGCGGATAGTGTGGGAGTTGGGAAAGTTCGGTTTACTACTCAGCTAAATGGTACAGCCGCAGATGCTTTTGAAGTACCCTTGGAAATTAAGCCAATTGAAATTACAGAACAAGTCGTTGAAACTGGTGTAATCCCCCCAACCCCCCTTACGAAAGGGGGGGATAATGTGAAGATTCCCCTGAATGTTGATAAAAATACCTTCCCTGATGCGGGAGGTTTAGATATTCAGTTGGCGAGTACTTTGATAACGGAGATTAAAGCACCAGCCAAGCAGGTTTTAGAAGATGATGATTTGCCGTTTACTGAACCAGCTGCAAGTCAGTTAATAATTGCTGCCAACCTGCAAACTATTTCCCAAAAATACGGTCAAACTTTTGCAGAATTTAATCCTAGCCAACAGGCAAGTCAAGCAATTGAAAAGTTACAAAAACTCCAAATAGCCGATGGTGGTTTTGCAGCTTTCCCTGGACAAGAAAAATCCGACCCTTGGGTTTCTTCCTATGCAGGTGAATCTTTAGCTAAAGCCAGTCAGGTATTCCCGAATTTAGTCGATTCGGCAATGGTATCTCGCTTGAAAGCTTATCTACAAAAAGTTCTAGCAAACCCCGGAGAATACGACTTTTGTAAACAAATACTCTGTAAAAGACAACTGCAATTTAATGCTTTAATCTCTCTAGCAGAATTGGGAGACAAACGCAATACTTTCCTCGCAGATATTTATGAACAGCGCAACAACTTTGATGTAGTAACTCAAATTAAACTAGCGCGATACTTATCTCAATTCCCCGAATGGCAAGATGAATCTCAACAATTAGTCAACAAGCTGCAACAGAATATTTATGAAACTGGTCGCACAGCAGTTGTAAGTTTACCAGGTAATTGGGGATGGATGAGTTCATCTACCACGACGCAAGCGCAAGCTTTACGATTATTTATTGCCAAACAAAGTAAACCCGAAGTTATAGATAAGTTATTCCAAAGTCTTCTGGCATTGCGACGGGATGGTACATGGCAAACTAACTATAATAATGCCCAAGCTTTAACAGCTTTGGTAGAATATAGCCAACTACAACCCACACCACCGAATTTTTTTGCCACAGTAGAATTAGCTGGTAATAAGTTAGGAGAAAATCGCTTTAATGGGTATCAAAATCCTAGTTTACAACTAAATGTGCCGATGAATAAATTACCTCGTGGGCGTAATGATTTAACGCTGCAAAAATCAGGTAATGGCACTTTGCACTATTTGGTTGCTTATAATTATCGCTTGCAAGGCAATCAACCAGGCAGATTTAATGGTCTACGCATAACACGAGAAATTAGTCAAGTAAATCAAGAGAAAGTTTTGCAAAAAACAGGTCTTTATGCTTTCGATAAACCCTTGACTTTAGCCTCTGGACAGGTGTTTGATATTGGTTTAGAAATTATTGCCGATCATCCTGTGGATCATTTGGTGATCAAAGATCCGCTACCATCAGGTTTTGAGGCGGTGGATGCAAGTTTTCAGACTGCTACTGCTGCATTACAAGCAAAAGCCGATAGCTGGGAACTTGGCTTTAAGAATGTGTACCGCGATCGCATTATCGCCTACACCGACCACCTCGAGCCAGGAGTTTATAGCTTGCACTACCTAGTCCGTTCTGTGACTCCTGGGACATTCTCTTGGCCTGGTGCGGAAGTTCACTTGCAATATGCACCAGAAGAATTTGGGCGAACTGCTGAGTCTAAATTGGTGGTTGAAGATAAGTCGTGACAACTATCGTCGGATTTTTCTATAGATCGGTATTCTTCCAAAGCTACATAAATCAGAATGATTGACCACGTATAGAAACCTAATCTAACCCGAAACTCCGGGTTAGTGATAATTCATACTCAATCTTCATTCCGTAACTGCCATACTGCACCGAAAGCAGCCCCAGCCCCAGCTAACAATCCGGTACTCATCCCTTGGATAGTTTTTTGGAATGGATCTTGGGTTAGGCACTCACTTGTAACCTTACTGTCTTCCAAGCAGAGACTACTTTCTGCCCAACCAGCAGTACCTCCTAAAATAACACCAGTGATACTACAAGAAACAATTAGCAGTAAAAGGCGTTGTGTTTTTCTAGCCATAGATGGATGTTTAACTCAATTTTGTATTTTAGACTTTAAATTGATCCGATATGTGAATACACTTAGTCTAGATAAGAAATTTTAGATTTTTCCATACTTGAGCGACTGCTTAACCAGGGTGCTTCAGCAAAATTCCAAATCTGAAATTTGGTCAAAGGTTGGAAATAGTAGTTCACTCTCAACTACTCTACACATCTGGGCAGCAAATGTCAGCTGGTTGATGCCGCCTAATTGGATAAGTCCGGGTTAGTGAGATAGTAAGCACTAGTACATAAATATTGCTGCTCTTTGAACTCTAGATGACTAAAGCTTATTTTCACAGGTAGATTCCGACCATCTTGAGTTCGGTGAATAGATTCAAAACTAGAAGACTCTTGGTATTTAAGTTTCTGCCATTGTGAGTGCCAAGTTTGGGCGGGGAAATTTGGATCGATATCATGAACAGTCATACTCAGCAATTGTTCGCGAGAATAGCCTAAAATACAACAAGCGGCTTCATTTACATAAACAAACTGGGCATTTGAGTTAACAAAAAAAATTGAATCTTTAAACCTGTCTAAATAAAATTGGCTTAACCGTAGTGCTGATTCTGCTTTTTTGCGATCGCAAATTTCTTGCTGCAAAAGTATATTTTGCTCAATGAGTTGTTTTTGTAGCCTGCGGATAGTCAAGTTATTTTCTACGCGAGCAAAAACCTCTTCTTCACTAAACGGTTTGGTAATGTAATCTACCCCACCGACTGCAAAAGCTTTAACTTTGTCAAATACTTCATCCAAAGCACTGATAAAAATTACTGGAATGTCGCGGGTCCTCTCCGAAGCTTTCAAATGTTGACAGACTTCATAGCCATTCATTTCTGGCATCATGATATCAAGTAAAATTAAATCTGGCGGTGCAGCTTGTGCTGTTTTTAAAGCTGTTGAACCATTAATTACTCTCCGAATTTCATACCCCAACTGGGTTAGCATGGCCGATAGAAGTCGCAGGTTGTCGGGTATATCATCAACAACAAGAATATTTGCTTTTGGTAGCCGAACTTGATGGTTATCCATATTTATTTATAACTAATTTATAAAAGTAAATATTAGAAAATTATGGTTAACACAGCGAAACATTTCAGTACATAGCTGAAACCTGATTTTCTCGTTGCATTCGATCCAAATCAGATTAAAATTAACTTAATAAAAACTTTTTACCGTTGTGTTAAATCAATAACCTTATCAATCCGAAAGTTATTAACCCAATCAGACAGAGTGTTTGCCAAAAGAGCAGATTCTTCAGGAATTTGCTCAAGCAGTCTAAAAATGAGCTTTTCATCGGTACACAGTGCCGCTTGGTGTAGCTGTTTCACCCACTCAGTAGGCATCCGATCTAAAATCTTTTCTAATGAGAAAAGTTTCAGGTCTGAATTGTCTGCAAATTGGTCTTGTTGAATGGGTTCTTGTTCATATACATAACGCACCCCCAAATATTTAGACATCATATTCAAGATTACTTCCTCTCGGAACGGCTTACGCACAAAATCGTTACAGCCTGACGATAAAACCACAAGCCGTTCCTCGTCAAAAGCACTAGCAGTTAGAGCAATAATGACAGTAGCCTGACCCTTTAAATGCGTTTTAATCTGCTTAGTTGCTTCATACCCATCCATCACAGGCATCCGCATATCCATCCAAATCAGGTGTGGTTCCCAGGTTTCCCAAAGGGTTATTCCTTCTTGACCATTTGCAGCCTGATATACCTCAAAGCCAAGGGATATTAGCATCTTGACTAGGAGTTGGCGATTTTCCCATTTATCTTCAACTACTAAAATTCGGTATTTTGGTTGATTAGGCTCTAGACTAATTACTCGTCTTTTTAACTGTCGAATCGGAGCTTCACCTACTTCTACGAGGCTAACCTGGAGATCAAAAGAAAAAATCGTTCCTTGATCCAAAACACTGTTAACAGTAATACTTCCACCCATTAGATACACAAATTGTTGACTAATGCTTAGACCCAAACCTGTTCCTTGCTGAGATTTCCGACCTGTTTCTGTTTGCACAAAGGGCTTAAATAACTGTTCAATTTCAGCAGGTGCAATCCCTAATCCAGTGTCTTCGACTTCAAAATTAAGCCAGAAAAATGAGGGGTGAGAGCTTTTTCTTGTTTCTTCCTCTTCTTGTTGCTGTAGTTTACTTTCTTCTTTTATCCTCACTCGCAAACTAACACCGCCTTCTTGAGTAAATTTCACAGCATTACCAAGAAGATTAATCAATATTTGACGCAATTTACTTTCATCGGTATGCACATATTTAGGAACTTCTGGTCTCCGCTCAAATATCATCTGTAAACCTTTAGATTTTGCTTTGAGTTTAAACATCTCTTCAATTGAGTCTAGTAGAGTATACAAATCAAAGCTATTATTGTTCAGTGTCGTTAAACCAGACTCAATTTTTGACATTGACAACACATTATTAATCAAGGTCAGCAAATGTTCTCCACTGCGATTAATAATTTCTAAATGTTCCAACTGAGAAGAATTTATAAAAGAATCACGAATCATTAACTGAGTAAAACCAAGGATGCTATTCAGGGGAGTCCGAAGTTCGTGACTCATGTTTGCCAGAAATTCACTTTTGGCACGGTTGGCAGTTTCAGCTTCTTTAGCTTTTATCTCCAATCTCTGGCTATAATTCTCTAACTGTTCGCCAGAGATTTTTAACTGCCGCGTTAGCCAAGACACTCCAATCAATAGAAATCCCATTGATAAGAATCCCACTAACATAATCGTTCCTGCTAATCGGCGAGCCGGTGCAAAGGCTTCTTCTTGGCTCATTTCTACCATTAAGGCAAGGTCTTGGTCATTAAGCCAGCGATATACCCCAATTACTAGCACTCCGCTATAGTTTGGATAAAGTCCTTGGTCACTAATGCCACTCATTGCTGCATCAATACCTTGGCTACTAACTCCTTTAGAAAAGTCGAGTGTTTTATCTTTATTTTTAGAAATAAAAGCATTTTTGGTTACTAAAGAACCAACCAAATAAGTTTCGCCACTATTACCTAAGCCTGTACGTTCTCGTACAATCTGATCTATACGATCTAAATTTAAATCAGCTAAGAGAACACCTTGGCGTACCATTGCGCCATCACGTAGAGGTGTTGCAAAAGTAACTGATGGTTTGCGAGTGATTGATGAGACATAGAAAATGGGGGCAAAAGAATTTCCTGGTTGAATCTGTTCAATATAGGTGATATTAGCTGAAATTTCATATTGACCTTCACGCTGCTTATTAGTAGATAAAATAATCCGACTGCTACGGTCAACAAGAGAAATTTCTCCCAGACTTGGCTTGATTTTAGCCATATTTTTGAGATAATTCGAGAGAACTTTATAAGCATTCCGACGATCTTTATCGGAGGCTTTAGAATTTAAAAGTATTTGAAAATTATTTTGTACATCTGGAAACTGAATAACTAAGAGAAAGTCTCGTTGTTGGTCTTCAAACCAACGGGTAATTTCTTCTTCTTTAAGAGTGGCAGCAGCATTAAGTTTTTCAAAAGCAGCTTCCTTCAATGCATCCCTTGCATTGATGAAAGCAAATCCTCCCACTACGCCTACAGTTACTAAAGATAGGAATAAGAAGGAACTGGCAACTTTAGTAGTTAAGTGCTGATTCCAAAACTTCATATATTTTTAATTTTAAAGATATTTATAAGAAGAATTCAGAACTCAGGAGTCAGAATTCAGTATTCAGTATGAATTCTGTATGAATTGATGCAGATAGATTACTCCTTTAGTTAATATATATAAATAATTATTGATTACCATTGAGCAAAAATTTGCTTTATCTGCTTAATTGCCTCATTAGTTGCTTGCTCTGGAGAAATTTTGTCTACAATTATTCGATTAAGAGCTTTCCCCCAAATATTCTCCTCTAAAACTACACTGTATGCTGGGTTTTGCACATAAGAAAATAGCCGCGTTGAACCTTGTGTTAAAGTCTTAACCGCAGTTGAAACATGTGGATCGGTTGGATCTTGCCAAAATGGGTCTTGCCAAAGTGTTTTTATAATTGGTAAATTACAGCCTCCAGCAGCTTTCAGATACTTACCTATCACCTGTGATTGCATAAGATATGCAAGAAAATTCAAAGCTTGTTTCTGTTGCTGAGAATCGGCAAACAAAATTGCCTGCCTAAGTGTCACTATATAACGCATTGGCTTACCGTTGGGTTTGTTGGGAAATTTTAAGATGCCAAGCTTATGACGATAAGTGTCGGGATCTTGGCGGACAGTACAAGGAATTGATAGTGTGTTGTTAGGAGTCATTACTACTAGACGATTAAGCAAACTGCGATTATTATCTGGATTTAACCAATTGATTGCATCTGGTGGCACATAACCTTGTTGGTAAAATTTTGCATACCAATCTAACGCCTGGACAATTTTTTGTCTGACCTTTTGTTCATCGAGTAGGAGTTTACCTTTGAAATCGAGAATTTGCACATCGTATGCCTCTAAAATATGCTCAAAAAAGATGTAGGTATCTGAGGCTTCAGTAGAGAAAGTAAAACCTAATCCATAAATATCCTGTTTTTGCAGCTTTGTTCGCAAGTCAGACTGCACCTGTTTCCAAAACTCCCAAAAACCATCCCAATCTTTGGGGATATCACTTTCACTACGGCCTATTTTTTCTAGTAAGTCCCGCCAATAAAAAATGTTAACCGTTGCCTGGTTAATTGGAACTGCATAGTAACTGCGCTTTTTTGCAACATTATTATAATAATTAACAGCTTGTAGAGCATACTCAGGATAAAGATTCTTGATCGGCTCAATTACATCCGTTACATCCGCCAGTTTGCCTTCCCAGGCCAAATGCGGATTCAAGACTCTCTCTGCGCCGTAACTCATCATGATATCGGGTGGATTACCCGCCTGAATGGCCCTACGGGCTTTCTGGGGTAACTCATCGCCGATATAGAAGGAAAGCTTGACTTTATTACCAGTTTGTTTTTCCCAGTTGCTCACCAACTGCTGGATTGCTTCATCTTCATCGATAGTAAATCCTTTATCCCACCAAATTTTTAAAATTGTATTGTCAGTAGGGGGATGGATGGCTGAAGATTGTTTTAATTTAGAGGTGTTAGTGCAGGCAATAATTATCAAACTGAGTGTCAAGACGATGAACACATATTTGCGATAATAGTGAGATTGTGGCTGATTTTGAAAGGCTTTAGCAATTTGACTAGCTTTTTTTTTAAATGTCATATTTGTAAAAGCTCACTGCCATTGGTCAAAAATTTGCTTAATCGGTGCGATCGCCTCATTAGTTGCTTGCTCTAGAGAAATTTGCTCTACAACAATCCGATTGAGCGCTTCGTCCTCTTCTAAATTGGAACCTTTATCCCACCAAATCCTTAAATCTGTACTTTCACTGGATAATTTATTGACTGCGGAAGGGGATGAGTTAAGCCATGCCTGGGTTGAGCTACGCATACGCATAACCATATCTTGTATTTAAGCCAAAGTCCAAACGCAGACACGATCTGGTATTGAAAAATCAAATGCAAGGTGCTTTTGTAAGCACCTTGCAAACCATACCTAGTAGTTCGCCAAGTGAACTTGGCGGGGTAAAGGGTAAGGGGGAAGGTGGGGTCCCCTCTGGGGATAAGGGGCGGGGGGAAAGGGTTTAAATCTCTTACCCTTTTCCCTTTCCCCTTTCCCCAGTCCTCACAAGCGCATTTTTGGGTTGGCAGACTACTAGAGAGATATAAGAAGGTTAATCAAGATTAAACGACCACAAAATTGTTTTTAGTTAGTGACAATCCAGCTGATAGTTGTGCAAATTTTACTTGACCAAATCCACCTGCACTACCATCCTGGTCAAAGAACAATGCACCTGTAATATTGTCATAGATAAATCGTTGATTGCTTGTCGTTGCAGATGTTCCCAGTGTAAATTGACTTGTCTGAAGTGAACCTATTGATAACCCACCACCAAAACCAGTAGACGATACCTGAATAAATTCATTACTGGCTTTGAAGTCATAAATACGATCCAAACCTTCATGGTAACTATTAAAGGCAAAGGTATCAATTCCATCTCCTCCATAGAGGGTGTCATTACCGTTGCCACCTGTGAGGATATCATTGCCAACACCACCATAAAGTATGTTATTGCCTAATGCTCTATATGCGGAGAGAGTATCATTGCCATCTCCCCCAAAGAGCAGATTATTACCTGTTGAATAATCAACAATTAATTTATCGGCACCAGCGCCACCGTTGAGGGTATTATTGCCTGACGTTCTGCGATAAATTCCTTCGCCATCGTTGCCGTTGTTGTCGTACTGGTAGCCAGAGGCAGATAGATAATCATTGCCATTATCTCCAGATAGCACATTAGCGCCTGATGAAAAGTCAACATTCAAGTTATCGTCACCATTACCACCGCTTAGGGTGTTATTGCCAGTGGTGTTATAAAAAGATCCTCCAAAGCCGTAGCCATAGCTAGAACCAGAGAGAGAATCGTTGCCATCGCCCCCTGAAAGCAGATTAGCACCTCGTGAATAGTCAACATTTAAGCGATCGTTACCAATGCCACCATTGAGGGTATTATTGCCTGAGGTGTTATCAAACCTGTAGCCCTCAAAATCAGAGGCAAAGAGAGAATCATTGCCATCGCCACCATCCAGTAGGTTATTGCCTGTTGAAATGTTAGCACTCAAGTAATCGTCACCAGCGCCACCCTTGAGGGTGTTATTACCACTGGCAAGATTGATGGAGAGATGATCGTTGTTATCACCACCATCTAGTAAGTTATCACCTGTTGAAAAGAAAGCACTCAAGCTATCGTTACCAGCGCCACCGTAGAGGGTATTATTACCAGACACTACAGGGTCGTAGTAGCCACCGGAGACGGAGAGAGAATCATTACCATTGCCACCATCCAGTAGATTATCGCCTGCTGAACCGTCAGCAATCAAGCGATCGTCACCAGCACCACCCTTGAGGGTGTTATTACCAGACACTATATTGCCATCGTAGTCACCTAAAGCGGAGAGAGTATCATTGCCATCGCCACCATCCAGTAGATTATTGCCTGATGAGGAGTCAACATTCAAATAATCGTTACCAATACCACCATTGAGGGTATTGTCCCCCGCATCACCCCGCAACGAGTCATTACCAGCACCACCATCGAGGAAGTCATTGCCTGTATCACCAAGGAGTGTATCATTAAGAACACCACCAGTCAGGGTATCATTACCAATGCCACCATTAAGCAAGTTATTGCCTGTCGAACCACTAGCATTCAAGTAATCATTACCAGCGCCACCGTTGAGGGTGTTATTGCCTAACGAGCGAGAGTCGTATGTGATGGAGAGGTCACGCATTTCATACGGATCGTTATCGGGAGTGTAGCTGTAGTAGCCAGAGATGTCGAGAGTATCATTGCCATCGCCACCATTGAGCAGGTTATTGCCTGCTGAACCGCTAGCACTCAAGTTATCATCACCAGCGCCGCCGTTGAGAGTATTATTGCCTGACGAGCGAGAGTCGTCATCAAAGTAGGCATTTCCTTGGTAGTAGCCAGAGATGGAAAGAGTATCATTACCATCATCCCCATTGAGTAGGTTATTACCTGTTGAACCGCTAGCATTCAAGTAATCATTACCAGCGCCTCCATTGAGGGTGTTTTTGCCTGAAGAGCGGAGATCCTCGCCATCTGGGTAGTCAGTGTACTGGTGGCCAGAGACGGAGAGAGAATCATTGCCATCGCCCCCAATGAGCAGGTTATTGCCTGTTGAACTGTTAGCGCTCAAGTTATCGTCACCAGTTCCACCGTTAAGAGTATTATTGCCTGCACCACCAATGAGAGTATCATTCCCCGCACCACCCCTCAAAAGGTCGTTGCCACTCTTACCATCGATTTTGTCATCTCCCCCCTGACCATTAATAACATCATCTGAATTGTCTAAACCGACAATGTTATTGTTGAGGTCATTGAAGAAAGTCACTGTATTCTTAGTGCCCAAACTAGTATTAGTGGAGTTGGCATCAAGGACATCAAAACTGTCGGTGATACTAGTTTGCCCATCAAACAAGATATTGCCAATAGCTGATGTTGTACCAGAAGCTTTCAGATTCTCTAAGTTTTCTAGTTTGAAGTTTTTTAGGATAACTTTGGCACCAGCCACCCCTTCAAAGGTAATTTCCAGATTGCTACCATTCTGGGTAAGCAACAGATTTCGGGCATTCAAGCCAGCACCAATGAATTTGATGGTATCTACTTCAGCAATGACTGCTGCTGTCGGGTTTACTCCTTTACCTATGCCACCAAAATCAGTGATAGTATCAGTACCGTCGCCCAAGTTGTAAACAAATTGATCCCTCCCACCACCACCAGTCAGGATGTCATCACCCTTTTTAGCTGTGATGATATCGTTGCTTGCTTGACCTGTAATTGTGTCTGTGCTGTTGGTTCCATTGATATTTGCCATAACTTTATATCTCAACTAAATCAATTTTTTCAGTAATTTTTAAGCTCTCAGCACTGACTCAGTGCTATTTTAAAGCACAAGAATTCGCCGATAATTAATGCTTTCGGAATACTTTTATGTCACCCTTTAGGGACAATAATTTTTCTCGAAAATCCACTTTGTTGACCGGCTTACAGGCAGCACTTGTCTAAGTATCAAATCTTACTCGCTGTCCAAATTCATGACCGTATAAATGAACAGAAAAGAAATAGGTAGTTTTAGGCTTTTTATAACCATTCTTGATAGAACAGCGTAGCCCAAACCCAGAATTGCAGAAGAAACCTCGCCAAATCAAGCTGAAATGCACGAAATTATACAATACCTTGAAAAGGCGCTACAATACGGCGTAAATAAACCACCCATTTAAAATAGCCAGAAAGCTTACAAAATAAGCATTCTTTCTTTTTACTTTTGCCTTCTTGTACTAGTCTTACTGTCTTGAAAATAGGGAACAATTAACTCTCGACAGGGAAAGCGATTTTTATACCTTAGTTGTGAACTATTGCCCGTGGGTATGTGACTTAAAAATAGGGAACATCTAAATAACCTGATACTAACTAAATACTGAATATTTATTTAGATGTCTATAGCTAAAGAACTATCTTTGCATACTCTTTACATTATATACCAAGAAATGTATTTGCTAATAGCGTGTTCTTCATATTTTTAGAGTTTATAGTCGAGAATTTCCAGACAATGGCAGCCACACAGAAATTTGAGAGGAGACTTTCAAGGCAGCAAATGGGAATACTCAAACTTTTCTTTTTCAATGCTGCGATGCTTGGGTTGGGCTACAATCGGAGCAAGTGGATACGCCTACGTATAGTGATGCATTATGTCTCAACAGGAATGGCTATATATTTAGACATCTCCGAAAAAGAATGTATAGACGTAGCACTGCTACGTCTATACAAGGATTCTAGATAACAGCATATTTAATTTATGGAGATGTGTATTACCAAAAATCCGAACGCAGACATGATCTGACTTACCCAAAAAAAACTTGCAACCCATCCGCACTATGCTGAGAATGAAGGAACTAGACTCAATATCTATTCTTTAGATATCTCCAAAAATTAATTATGCGTTTCACGAAATCCTTAGTAACCTGAGTTCGGGATAAGGAAAGGGACAGGTAGTAAGCTGAAAATAACGTCAAATCCAGCACCTGTCCTATGTTTAGTTTAGAATTTTTGTTCTGTCATGTAGATGATTTTTGTAAGGCGTTTGAAAGCCAATGGCACAAAAAGCTGTTGGTACATGGAGGAATAAGACGGATTCGGGCTAGAAGTCTGTGTTTGAGTGAAATAATGACGATACTGATTGCATTTCATCAAAATCACTACCGGAATTTCAAGCATTTTTATTTGAATCATGTCAAACAGCAATGGAGTTGTGCTTTTCCGGGACTTCCGAGTTATCAACGATTCATTGAATGGATACCATCAACCTTGATACCTTTGTGCGTTTACCTGAAGCATTGTTTTGGACGGTGTACGGGTATCGGTTTTATCGATTCAACATGTCTGAAGGTCTGCCATAATCGTCGGATTTCTCGGCATAAGGTTTTTGAAGGTTTAGCCTCTCGTGGAAAGACTTCTGTGGATTGGTTTTTCGGGTTTAAGCTTCATCTTGTCGTCAATGAACTTGGTCAACTCTTAAATGTGGTTCTTACTCCTGGTAATATTGATGACCGTCAACCAGTTCCTGATTTACTCAGTGATCTGTTTGGCAAAATATTTGGCGATCGCGGATATGTCTCTCAAAAACTGGCTTCTCAACTTTTGCAAGAGTTCGGCATTAAATTTTTTGCCAAACCCCGTCGCAACATGAGAAACCATCTGATGCATCTCCATGACAAGCTCTTATCCCGTAAACGCTCCATTATTGAGACTATTAACGATCAACTCAAGAATATTTCTCAAATCGAACATTCTAGACACCGAAGCCCTGTTAATTTCTGCGTTAACGTTCTGTGCGGATTAATCGCTTATTGCCATCAACCTAAGAAACCCAGCCTTCAGATGGAATGGCTTTTACCTCAATCTGCTTAACCCGAACTCAGGTTTAGTAGGTAAAATTTATGTAGACGCGGAGCAGCTTCCCGCAGGGTATTGTCCCTACACACACATAAGTCGCACATTGAGTTAAGTTATGAATTCCATCCGTTTATGAACGGCTCTTTTTTCAGTCGCGGTGTGCTTGAACTTCTTGAGCAAGTCGGGCGATCGCCTCTGTATATTGTCGAATTTCCTCATCGTAGCGACGGTTAGCGGCTTCCTTGGCTTGATTGATGGCATGGAGCTGTTGTTGATGCTGGGTGAGCAACGCTTGCTTGTCTTGGAGCGATGCCTCGGTAGACTGCGTTTGGGGATGGCTCAACTGGGTCATCTGGTGCTGTACCTGTTGGAGGAAAGTAGCTTGCGCGTTCAACATATCATCAAGTGTTCTAATTTCCATAAAAATCTCCTGTTAAAACTATTAAACTTAGCATCATCAAACAACGGCATTGATGTCACCCAATGCAGGTGACGGTGGCACAAACCGAGTAGTAAGGGAGGGTTGTGCATCAAAATCATCGGTGGTTAGGTTGCCAATATAGACTGCCTTTACATGGTAATTGAAATAGAAGGAATGACGGGTTTTAGGTGTTTCTTTAATGTGGTTGCCCATGATAATCAGGTGCTTACCTGCAATAAAAACGTTTGCTGCATTGGAGACGGCTGTGAATGCGGCTAGGTTACCTAAATGTTGGCTAACGTTATTGCTGAAGGTCACTTGTTCAAAAGCGATCGCATTATTATCATCTTCACGAAGTCGGACACCATAAATTTGTACGAGGGCTGATAACCCTAAGCCCGCAAAAAGATTATCGGTGAGGGTGGCGATGCCGATTGGGGTTTGTGGAGCGTCGCAGGTAATAGGCTGGAAGGGTGGAATCAGACCTAAGGCTCGATGTTCTTTGCTGGGATTGAGTTGGTTGAGTCGGTTTAAGTCGGTGTAGCCGACAGCATTGTGGCTGATGCGACAGAATGGCACTGCGATCGCCGCCATTCCCCAAGTTGCTTCGGGATTTGACCGCTTCGGATCATCCCGATCTAAGCCAATGTTGAAGACTTCGCAGGATTCGATGCACAGGTCAGTTAAGCTGTTGAGGATGGCAATTCCTGAGCCGATCAGGGAATTGACCGAGAGGTAGCCGCAGTAGGTGACGCGATTGTGGGCGAGGCGGGTAGATTCTAAAAGTCCAGATCCAATTAAGCCAGTGATCGCCATATTTTCTATAACATTGTGAGACACTTCTAATGCCACCTCCCCAACCGCCAGAATGCCAAATTTGCCTGTGTTGAGTCGATTGTTTAGCAGTCGATTTCCCGAACCCAGGTTAGGGACAGTGCCCAGGAGCAAGATCCCAGTTTGGGCATTTTGGATCTGGTTGCCTGCTATGGTGGCGTTTTTGCTACTAGCAAGGGCGATCGCCACTGAGAGTGGTGTGTCAGGTGTAATTTCAATTTGATTATCGAGGATTTCTATGCCCTCCATTGCCAATACACCAATACCACTGAGTTGCCCCAACAGAGTATTGTGGCGAATCACACTGGAATTGGTGGCGATGCGCGTTGGAGTTTGTAGCGGTGCCAGAAAAATGGCAACAGGAATGAATTGAGGTGCAGAGGCAACAGTGTCGAACAGGGAATTGCTGGAGCGACCGAGAATTTGAGCAGTGAGTGTGTTGTTTTCAATCTGGGTGAAGGCATCAGAGGCTCGAATCCCGCCGTAAATGACGTTGTTTAGATTCAGGTCATTCTCAGCGATCCGGCAATTTTTGGCTTTAACAATGATGCCGTAAAGATAGGGTTCAGTGCCGATGCGGAGGGCGCCGACAAGGGGATGATCGACGGGGAATTGCTCGGGCGATCGCCGCAGAATTTGGTTGCCGACAATCTGAGAGTTATCCGCTTGTTCGCCTACATTCACTCCTACCCAGTAGTTTTCAATTCTATTACGCTCAATGCGGCAATACTGTCCGTTGCTGCCTCGAAAGGCTCCAGTGGTCAAGGTGTTAAGATTGATATTGATGCCGACCCAGCCCAATGGCACAATTGAATCGCCTTGGGCAAAGGTTGGGGCATTTAACTCGTTCTGGACAATTTCTACAGCGGCGCAACCTTCCGTCCAGATGCCAACCAAAAGTAAGTTCAACTGATTGGCTAAAATTTTAGACTGGCTGCTGTTCATCGCAATGATGCCAATCGCGGGGGTCGGCGCAACTACTGCTACGCGAGTGGGGGGAGTGGTTACGGGGGCGATCGCCAGTTGGCATTGGGTCAGTGTCAGATGGCGACAATTGTTGAACGAGACGATACCCAAATCGAGTAGTTCGGTGATCGGTTGGTTACTGCCTACTGTTTCAAATTGAATCTGTTCCACAGTGATGTCGGTAATGGGCTGTTGCAGTGTCCCAACGATCGCCAAGGCATTGATCCCGTTCGAGCGCACGACTTTGGCTCCCAAATTCGCGCCTTGCAGGGTCACATGGGAGCGTTCGATGCGAATGGCTTGGGTAATGGTATGGATGCCTGTTTTCAGACAGACACAACCGCCTGTGGCAGGCAACAGATTGATTGCGGCTTGAATATCCTCGCCGGGATGCACCACGACACAGCAGCTTTCACCTGCATCAATTTCAGTCAGGGGGGGGAAAATCGGGCGGCAGTCTTGCAGCTTCAGTTGTTCACCACTGAGTTGGGCGATCGCTAACCGGCAGTAGTGATGCTGAATGCCAAAGGGCGACTGCGGCAAGGAATTGCCCGAGCCATCGACTAGCCACTCAATTTGTCCGGTGGCAGTTCGCGCTGGAATCAGCCAGTAGTCTCCGGGGCGAAAGCTGCCACTGTCAAATTGCACAGAAATGCCGCCTTCTAAAGCCATTGATGTATTAGGAGTTACCGGAATTCCGGTCGCCGTTGCGGCGGCTCCAGTCTGATCCCAGCGCCGCAGCTTCGGATGGCGAGTGGGATCAATGCCAGTGGGTGCGGTTTCCATTGTCAGCACTTGTCCGGCTGAGTCAATGTCTAAAATTCTGATGAGCTGTCCAGATTGACCACTCAGTTCTAAGCGATCGTCGATAATTTCAACCCATTGCCCGATCGCAAATCCTAGCACTTCATCCGGGCCGATATCCTGTACCGTTACCTGCACACCGCTGATGCCTTGGACGGCAGTGACGACAGAACCATTATCTCGTGACCATTTGAAGGTAAGGCTGGGATTCGTTTGATGGACTTCCACCCGGTAAAGCTGATTTTCGAGGCGTTGATAGCCCGCAGTCGGCGGAATTAAACAAGGATTATCGGTATTGATGGGCAAAGCTGTCTGGGCGGTGAGTTTACCAGTGCTGCCCGCGATCAGCTTTTCCCAATCGGTGAATGAACTATCGCAATTGATGTCTACGGGTGGATCGGTGGACGGAATGGGTAACACCTTCACCTGCCAAACAGTCTTGAGCCTTGTAGCGGTGTCTGGGCCACCCAGTGCCACTTCGCGGATCTGAGGATCATCTAATGCGGTTAAATGACGTTGCCAAACATCGAGATAGATGATTCCAGCGATCGCGTTCGATAGGCTGTCTAATGCATTGGGAGGATCTGGAAAATCGGGTTGTTGCTCATAAGTCACCGTTACTTCATTTTGGCAGAGAATGCCATCTACGTAATATCGTCCCTGACCAATGGACAACTGCGTTCCCGATGCTGCGATCGCAAACCCTGGATTATTCTTGGGCGCACCGCACCGACCGATGACATCGATCGCCTCTGTTTCAATGCGAAATGATTCGAGTGCTTGCTGTTCGTTCCAATCTGCATCGACTTGAACTCGCCCTTGTTGCATCAGCACAGCGCTGTAATGCTTTTTAGGATCAAATGTTTGACGGCTAAAATCACCTTTCATTATTGACTCCTGAACAATCGTTTGATCACGTTACATAAAAAATGCCTGCCTCCAATCCAAACCGCAGATACTCATCTAACCGTACCTGTAAGTTGATTTCTCGCTGGGGTTGAAACAAATCATGAAACACGCCCATCTCGGCTTCATCCTCTGCCCCTTGGCGAATCTCAACGGCACAGCGTTGACTCAGTTGTCCATAGGCCGGATCGCCGTAGCGCTGGGATGTGAATTGGGGAGTGAGTCGGAGGCAAATGGCAGTTTGCTCTGCTAGGGGAAGCGGGTTAGGATTGAGCGCCGCCGCCGATTGTGCCAATGCCAGATTGGGCTGACAGCGATAGCGGCGTGGAACTTGGGAGTCAATGGGTAAAGCACAGAATCGAACGCAGCCGATTTGGCGACGGGTGGCGATCGCCTTCTTAGTAAAGATACTGTTACTGGCTTCGAGGCTGTAAAAAGTACTGCTGCCCAAAATCGTGCTGGTATTGAGATCCGTTGGAGTAGGGGCGGCGATTGCCACACCGCCCAGCCCATCGACAATACTGCTGTCAATCCGCAGCTTGGGAACCTTGTCAGGCAAGGTGAGCGATCCGCAAATGCTGTGGTTGATCCAAACATTGAGTTGGGGATTGGCATCAACGATGCATTCGCCTTGACTGCGAAGCAAACTGGGCACTAGGGTGCAATGGCTAATCTGCAAAGCGCCCAAATTGCCAGATGGAACTGTCAGCGACCCTTCAACCAGCAAGCCGTTAAGGATGCATTCGCCAGGACTTGGATCGTTAACCGCAGCCGTTCCCTGGATGGAGATATTTCCCAATAGATGCGGCCGCAAACCAACAGGAGTGAGTTGTCCCACAATCCGCCGAGTCCCTGAAGGTTCAACCACTTGTGCCCAATCAGCGGCAACAATCAGCAATTGACTCCCGGCTGGAATCGTGATGGTGGGAAAAGTTTCGGAATAGGTGCGGCTATCGAGGAGGGTAATTGCGCCAACGGTTCCCGCAGGTTGGGTGTTCCAAGCTGCGATCGCCTCTGTCAAGGTTGCCAATAGGTCAGGATCGTTTAGGGGTGCGATCGCGGTTACGCCTTTTTGCCAAGTGATTGGTCGCTGGAGAACGGGCAGGACAGATGAGCTGCGATCGTAGGAGCCACCACCGACATCGGCACTAAAGCCATAGGTGTAACTCACTTCTACCTTTTCGGGAACTACTCCATCTGGAAAGGTGATTCGTCCCAATACTGGATCGACAGCTACCTGAATGGGAAGAATCTGCGGTGGCTGTTTCCGGTCAGTCGGTTGATAGCTTTTGCTAGTGGGCGATCGTCGCCAATCTGCCAGGTTGCAGATCGCTATTTCTTCAGGCGGGATGAGCTGGTCATTAAGAAAAATTTGCAAAACTGGAGTGCTGCCAAAATAAACGGGAACAGGGGCTTGCCCATCGACCAGATTTTGCCGACGGGTTTCTAATTCCTCATGCAGCACCCGCCACCGCAAAGGTTCGGGCACGTTGGCTGGTTCTGCCAAATGGGTAAATTCTGTCTCGGTTTGCGGAGGATTAAACAACGGGGTATCTAAGCCTACTGGATGAAACCAATAGCGCCCATCTGCCGTTACCGTCCTGGCAGTGCCACGGGTGATGGAATAGGGGAATAATCGCCACAAAAAGATGCCGATATTGGCAATGTTGTAGCGTCCTCGAAGCGGAGGAATGCGGCGAACATCGGCGGTATGGGCAGTGGTTTCAAAGGGAGTTTGCAAAAATTCTAAGGGTTGCCAGAGCCTCAAGTCAGGCGTTGCGAGTGGGGTAGACCGGATATGGTTCATGTATTGGGTGGTGGCTAACCGTTGAAAAAATTCCACCACTCGCGCATTCCATCCTGTGGTACCTCGCGCCAGTTGCTCTAGCACAGATGCCGTTCCTTTCCGGCGACGATAGCCGATAGTATTGGCAACTTCGGCACGAGGATTACCGATTTTGGTAGAGGCTTGTGAAAGGTTATAGAGGGGGCGATCGCCAATCAAATCACCCAAATAGGGCACTACCCAGGATGCACAGGTTTCAATGAACTGATCGTCATATAACTGCGCCAAATCTTCCTCCAAAATTTCAGCTTGTTCGGCAATCACCGTCAGCAGGGCTTTTAGCGGTTCCCCTAAATCTGCATCTCGGAGACGATAGACGGCAGGCATCAGCCGATATAAGGTGTCTGCATCAAAACTCATGACATCACCCCCAAATCATTCAGCGAGGTTGGATCTAAGGTTAGTAGTTCAGCCGCCGTCACACTCGTGGCTCCGGCTTGGGGCGCTTTGGCAGGTAAGGGTGCAGTCAAACCATCCCCACCTACGCCATCTAGCCGATACAGAGCATCTACATCGATCGCCATTACACCCGGAACCGATTGCAGCACGGCGACGACTTGACTGAGAGCAACGCCTTGACCAAAGGCGCGCATCTCAAATGAGAATGCTGATTTAATTTGAACTTGAGCCTGAGCTAAAACGGTTTCAGGAATTAAGTCTGGATCAATTTTAAGACTCGCTTTGAGATGGAATAATGCCTTGCGGTAGGATTGCACCTGTAATGGAATATAAGGATCGCTGAATTTTTTCATCTGACTGACCAGATTTTGATAGGTCTGACTATCCGGTGCGATCGCAGCGCCCCCGGCTCCTGCCACAGTCACGAACACCCCTCGGGCTTGCCGGTTCCAAGTCCAGGTTGCCAACGCTTTGCCAATTCCCATAAAGGCGCTAGCGAAATCTTCGTAATCCTGTAACGAGACAATTCGTCCTAAGGTAAGCACGGTGAGCGGTGCATTGCGGCGGGCGCGATCGCGAGTTTCTGGGTGATCTCCCCCCGTCGCTTCTCCGGGATTCGTCACGCCCTTAACGCCTAAAGGACGACTAAGCAGAGTAGTTAGTTGTCCTGCCTTGACATTACCCACTGAGCCAATGCCTTTGCGGTAAGTGGCTTTAATATTCTCCTGCCCTGTCGGCAACCGCGCCCCAGTTTTGCCATCCCCAAATTCTACAAGCGTTTTGCCATTGTCTTCTAGCCGACTGATGTAAATGCGATCGCTCCGATTCTGTCCATATAACATCGGGGCTTCATGCCACAACAATTCATTCACCCGAATTTGCAGGGTTGAGGCAGCACCACCGGGCGCAGAGTCGCTGCTGATATGAGTTAAGGGCGGTTGCCGTAAGGTAAATGTTTGATAAGCTTGACTGGCATTACCGCTACCCAACACCTCCTGCACCGTTTCCCCGTGGGTCGCTAAAATAGCATTGCCATTGAGGATAACGGTACTGCGAATGTAAATGTTTTTGAGCGACTGCACGAGGGTAATTTCGGTATTACCGCTCACAGTATTAACCTGTTTAACGGTGATCACTTCGCTTCTGGTGACACCTTGAGGATTCGTCACCTCACCCGTTAAAATTAGATGATGCCCTGGCTTTAATCCTTCATAAAGGCGATCGAGCGTAATTTGGTGATCTTTAATTTCATCAGAAATAGGAATTTCTGTTAAATTTAGTGATTCACTTTGGGTGTAAACTATCGTTTTGCGAATTGTATTAAAATCATTAGTTCCTGCATTCCACCAATCTCTATCAATAGTTAAGCGAGTAGTTTTTCCACTGATGCCATATTCCGTTCGGGAAGTCGTGACCGCTTGTGTTACTTTTGCAATGATAAAGTCCTCATCGGGCGATCGCCGAATTGCAATATAACTTCCAACTGTAATCCCATCATAGGCATTGTCTAAATAGAGCTGATTTTTCGCCTCTCTTGCAGCAGGAGTCCACGGTTGCAACTTTAATGTGCCGTCACTATTCCGCTGAGGTCTGCCGCTGACTCCATAAAGGGGGCGATCGGGCGCGCTATAGCCAAACAGTGCAGCCGTTGAGCGAAACACAAAAACGCCAGTATTGGCTGGAGGTTGATAGACCTGAAGTGCGGCGATTGCCGCACTAAACTCTTCTAGCTTCCATCCCTGCACTTCTGCATAGGATTCTAATGTCGTTTGATTCCATTTGTTGCCCAAAACTTGAGTCTGAATCGTGGCGTTATTTAGGGGTTGTGTCGCTAACCCAAAAATAGGTGTTTTATAAAGGGTTGACAAGGCAGTGAAGGGATTAGAGAGTCCTTCTAGTTCCACCCTAGTTTCCTGAGCGAGATTTTCAGTTGTGACGCTTTTAACTCGGCGAAACGTCTGATTCGTTTCAGTCACAATCAGCAATCCATCTCCTCGCTTGAGATTGGTACTCAATCCCTTAAATCGGATCTCAGCCATACTTGAGCTGAGGATCTGGGGTTGGGTGAGGCGGGGTTTAATGGCATTCCACTCTGTACGCGCCGTAATTTTTTCCACCGTTTCAAAAGTCTGGGGCGTTTCATCCTTCCCCGGCACACTCTGCACCTTCAAACCCACATCAATCGTGACGATTTTTGGCACGCCCGGAGCATCTTCCAACGTAAACGCCAGATAGGTGCTGGCGGCAACCCCTGGACGGAGTTGGTAGCCAATTAGCCGTGCTAGTTGTAGCAGCGAAAACCGTTCTGTTGCCGTGCGTAAATAAGATTCATTAGCAATTCTTTCTTGATAAAACGTCAGCACATCAGCAACGATCGCCCAAGCATCTAACAGCGCGATCGCAAAATCATCTTCTTCTCGTGTCGTTAATGTTTGCAGTGCTGGGTGAGTTGATAACTGCGCCAATAAGCTGTGTTTGAATTGGGGATACGTCCCCACTCGATAGGCGATCGCTGCTAATCCTGGACGATTATCGCGGTCTACAGGAGTTTGAACGGTGATGCCCTCACAACAGCCACAGTCATTTAAACGGGTCGCGTTGAACTCATCCATCTCACTTTCCTCCTGCCAGCGTTAGCTTTAAAACCCCTCGTTCTGGAAAATCAGGATCGTTGCTTAATCGAGCAATTTCCAGACGATTCAGTTCCAGCTTGCCTTGGGCGATCGCCAGCCCATCCGGCTGGCCTTGTCGCTGAAAAACCGTAATCTGTATGGAACTCACCCCATCAATTGCTTGAGCCGCAGCATAAAGCGGACTGAGGTAAACGGGTTGTCCAAAGGTAAAAGAGTCGGGATGAAATACGCCTAACCGACCATCGGGTAAAGCGCGATCACTAAAAACCTGTAACAATGCAGCTTTTACCTGACTGCGAAAATAGTTGGGTTTGACGCAGACTTGCATCTCAATTTCGAGTGACACAAATCGGGGAGCATCAATCTCTAGGTCATAACCCGCCATGCGATAGCGTTCTAAAAATTGACGAATTTGGGCTTTGAAGGGCGCATCTACAGGTAAGCCACCCTGGCGATCGATGGTCACAAATACGGTGCGCCAACTGCCCGTCCACCGAAAGGTTGCTGCTGCTTTTTGAACGTCGGGATGGCGTTCGGTGACTTCTGCATAATCTTCGGCGGTAACGGCTCGCTCTTGGATGCGAAAGGCATAGGGCGCACGCTGCCGCACATCTTCCAACGTTTCTGGATCGACACCGCCAACAGCAGCTAAAGGATTGCGGACTTGGGCGATCGCACTTTCGGTGCTAACTGCGTGCCTCAACACCTCTGCGCCAATATTGCCTGCCACACCATTCCCCACGCGGTAAGTCGCGTTAAACTGGGTTCCAGATGATGGACGCAGCCCATACTGGTTATCGCCAAACCGCAGGTAGACAATGCCATCGGTTTCAGTTTCGACCACAAATTCGGGTGATGTCGGGTTGCTACTGAGCAAGTCGCGTCGGGGCTGCCAGGGGATAGAATTTTGGCCCAAGGTGCCGTTAAGAACGATCGCAGGCAGGGTCTTTTGGATCTCCCACTGGAGAGCAGACTGCGCCGATTTCTGAGGAGAATAGGGGGCTGCATGGGTGACAGGGCTTTGCTGGAGCTTCGGGCGAAACCGGGGTGGCACCGGATTGGCGAGTGTGGCAGCACAGCGATCGCCAACCGCCATCGGCACCCGAAATAAATGAGGTTTGGGTACAGACTCTAGGGGTTCCTGTGCCACTGTCATCCCATGATCGGCGAGGACAATATTGCCCAAAGCAACGCTCACCTTGTCGTGATATTGCGCCTGATGGTCTAGATCGGTGCGCGCGGAAATACAAAGGGCGAAAGGGAGGGCATCGGCGATCGCCCAAGCTATTTCAGTCACCTCCACCGGATCGGGGTTAGGCGGATTCGCAAATTGTCCACCAATGGGGTCGGTTGTGAGATCGACCCTTGTTAAACGCACCGCCCAACGATGGGTTTGATCTGCATCTTCCGGTTGTCCTGTTTTAGCACCCAACTTTTCTTCAAACAGCAGCACCATCGCCGCTTTCAGATTAGGATAATGATCCTTCAATGTGGCACGCGTTGATCCTTGAGGCAAACAGCATTCCTGACTGCCCCAAGTGTAAAACTCTATTTCGTTATGGCGGACAAATAGCGGGGCAATTTCCATTGTTTCAAATATGGTTGCACCCTGTCGCCTGGATTGCATCCAAATGCTAGATTGAGGTGCAATCAGTGGCGGCTGTCCTGCCACTTTTGTCATCAATGGCGTTCCCTTCGGCAGTACCGCATCTCCACTCACCTGAATCTGCACCCAAACTCTAGCATTACAGCCATCATGCATCAAATAGTCTACCAACCGAGCATGACGGCGTACTGAAGTCCGACGACGCGCCGTTCCTAAATAGGCTTCGGTGGCGATCGCATCCTGTTGATAGCTCAAATCATCGCCCACATAAGCCAGTAACTCTACTAGCGCTATCCCCATATCAGCAGGGTGGCGTTCTCTCCACTTCGGCATCAGCACCGACAGGCGATCGAGCATGAGTTGACGAAAGCTGGCATAGTCCTTTGCTAGATAATTGATTTCAGGTGGACTCTGCACATCGGGCGGGCAAAGGCGCTCAGTTTGACAATCAAAATCTGTGGGGCATTCCACCTTAAAGGAAAACTGAATGGCGGAAAGAACCGGATCAATCCAAACGGGGGGCAGTGGATCGGATTTACTCCGCACAAATTGCAGAGTATAAGGCGAATAGTCTCCCCATTGATTGACTCTGACCTGCACTACTGTAGAGTCAGGAAAGGTCGTCACTTGGGTCACTTGAATATGAGGAATGCGATCGCCCCCTTGAATCCGCAAATGATCGGGGGTGACGGTAATGCCAGTTGGCACTTTCAGCAGATGCACCAGCAAAATTAACTGGCGATCGGCAAGGGAGGGAGCATCGCTATCCAATACCTCTAAATAGTCAATGCCATTGAGCGAACTGGCAAGTACCGCATTCCGTCGCCGCTGATCGCAACAGAAGTAAAGCATCTCACAGACCTCCTGTGCTAAACTGCCCGCCCCGGCTAAACTCTGCCACTTGCCGCTGCTGCGATCGCCGAATGACATAGCGCACCGTCACCCGTAACGTAGACTCTTCGTTTTCTACTTCTACCGATTCCACCAGAATCAAATCCCCCAACCATTGCTGCAAAGAACCCTGTACCGTCATTTGCGTTGCTGCGGCTAAAGCATCACTGTTGGTTGCAAATACCATTTGCAATAAGCCACTGCCAAAGGTGGGACGATTGACTCGTTCGCCGGGAGAAGTAAATAAAACCTGTTCAATCAGGTCTCGAATATGGGAGTCATCTGCCGTGATCGCGGTGTGTCCTCGATCATCAAACTGAAGTGGAAAGTCAATGTTCACGATCCCTTCCTCATACTTGAATCATACTTACGTTGCCGTGACTCGCGGCTGCGTCGCAGCAATAATTAACGGTGTTCCCGTCGGGGCGCAAATAGCCTGACTATCGAATAACAATACGGGCATTCCCATTGAAGTGACGCGCGTTGCCGCTGTAATCCACTGAGCTGTCACACAAGGGCCGTTTGCCCCAGGTGGCGGTGGCAGAGCGCACCCAATGATTGCATAGGGACTCGGTAAGGTGGCGATCGGTTGACCACTGACGGTCACACGAGGATTAACTGAGGTCGGTTGAGCTTGCCCTCCGTGGCTACAGAGGACGGTTGCACCTGCATGAAGGATAAAACCGGGCATAGATTGCTCTCCTGCACTAAAAAACTTAAATAACTAAATCGCAGTACTTTAAGTCACAAGCAGCGCACCTCCATTGATATTGGTAGCTCCTGTAATGTTGACGGCTCCTATCAAGGTAATTAACGGTGCCGTAATGGTCACTCCAGATGCATCTACCGTGATTGAACTGGGGCCACTCATAATCATCACGCCAGGAGCTTTCATCGGAGGCACAGGCACATCGCTCAGTACCACAGCTCCTTGGGTGAGCGTTTGCATCACCACGACTGGAACACCAGGCGTAGTCAGCGTTGAGCCAATGCTTGGCACTTCGGGCGTAGAACCCCACCAGCAGCCCACCCAAATCGGGAAATCTGGATCGCCCTGCTCAAACTCAATCCATACGCCAGCGCCGATTGGCGGTACAACATATATTCCCATTTGTAAGCCTGCCCAAGGGACGCAGGGCATTGCCCAACTGGTCGGGATCACGTTCGAGACATCGGTGACGATCGCTTGAATCCGTCCCCGTCGTTCTGGGTCAATGTTTTGCACAACTGTACCCCGATATTTGCCGTAAAATTTCTGTGCTTCACCCATATAGCGCCTCACTCATACAGCCACCTGTTGAACTGTAGAAACCAAACCATTCCGACTCAGCTCAAACTGCTGCTTATACTCTCCTCGTTTAATGCTATGGGTAACACTCTTGACATAATAAAGCCCATCAAACGCCGTTCCGGCTCCCCGCACCCCAACAAGTTGGCGCGATCGCAAAATGTGCCCGTAGCGTGATACATCCAAACTCCCCGTCCCCGTAACCGCATCTGCTGATTGCGCTGCCCTCGCTAAACCGATGGCGGCTGCCCGCACGAGCGAAAGTTTGGCAGGTCCTTCAATAAACTCTAATTTATTCGGCAACGGCGTAATGGCTCCTAAGGGTGGATTCAACGGCGTGATGTCGGGAATGGGGATGGGAATCGGAAACTTGGTTTCTTTATTTTGTACTAATACAATAGGCAGAACTTTACCATTGCCGTTAAAGCTAAAGTTCAAGGATTCTACGTTGGTAAACAGATCCATGTTGATATTTAATGCAGGTTGCGGCTCACCCACTTTGATTTCTGGCCCCCAGTAAGCAAAGCTAACTCCAGGCGTGGGACCGGGTTGCAGGTAAAAAACATAGCCAATTTCCCTCGCCAAGGATTGAATGTACTCTAAATCTGTACCCTGCTGCCGAGGAATCAGATCGGTGGGAATGGGGACATCAATCAACACGCTGGGAATCACTTTAGGAATTATGCCAAACACTGCGTATTTAGCAATTAATAAAGCGACCCGCGCCTCCGCAGGCATGGCAGGATAAGGCGTTCCGGGTGGATTGCTCAATAAGCCGTAGTCCATGACCTCGGTCAGGTCTTTTCCCATCACCGTTAAGGTGGAATGCTGAGAATCCTTTCCGGGTGCAATCTGAGTATGCTGAATCACACCATCCATCAATACTTCTGTCCTCCCATTCACCGTTACCACAATCACTACTCGCAGCAACGGAATTGCCGCCCCGCCCGACAACAAAAAAATTGTTTGCAATGGCGATCGATTGCTTAAGGTAAAGGTCAAACTAAAGCCGCTAGCAGCACCACTTGCAGTTGTCACCTCAATGCTAGTCAGGGCATCCAACACCGTTTGAGGAACCGCTACGGGAACCGCTGGACCAACCATTAGTGTCAGGTAAATGCCTTTAAGCATAGGGTACTCCCGGTACGCCTGCGGGCAGGGTAATGCGTAACCGTCGATCGACCATTGCAGTTAAATCTTGAGGACGAATGGCGGCATTGGCATCACAGATTTGCCAAAACTGTTCGGGGTCGCCTAAATATTGTGCAGCCAAGTTATCGAGGCGATCGCCCTCCACAACCCTGTGTTCTTGCAGCAGCGCAAACTGCTCTGGTGGCGGAATAATCCGCCGACGTAAATAGGCGAGCGATCGCCCGGTTGCTGAGGTGAACGTGGCAATCTCAACCCCGTGATAACGGCTAGTCATGGGAAATACGTCTGTCATGGTATCCCTCCCAAACCAAAAGCGCTGAGTGTACCGCCCTGGCTCTTCATTGCTAGTTGCTCTTTTTGTTGCAAGTAGGTCATAAATAACCCACCGCCTTTGGTCTCGAATCCCAAATCATTTACACTAAACACCCGCATTCCCAAACTCACCTTGGCACGCATTGGGTTGAGTAATGGATCGAAGGCTTCTTCGGTAATACTAAAGTCCGTTAAACGCACCGGAATAACGCGGTTTTTGCTCCAGACAAATAGAGTTAGCGGTGCCAGCATGGGCAACACTTCTAGCGTGCCAGACTGCGCCAATCGATTCTGGTTTTGCAACTGACCGCTAGTAGGATAAACCAAGGTTTCGAGTGCTGCTAATTGCGGGTAAATGCCAAGTTGGGCGACTTCGGGATGTTGATCGATCCATTCCAATTGATCGGCAATATCAATTTCTGCATCCAGCTTAATAGTCTCGACAGGGGGCCCTTTCAGGCGCAGAGCTTCAGCGCGATCGCCACTATCGTTACTGGTGCTTTGAAGTTGTAAACTGCGGCTGAGAGTATCGGGATTATATTGCAGGTTAATGACCCGCCTCACCGCAGAGGTTTCCGAATCAAGGAGAACAATGCCGCCTTTGAGTAGGCGGGGAGAACCGGGAAAAGAAGTCATGGGACATGCCTGCATGAAATCTGAATTATTAGTAAAATACCGCTTCTATCTATATATCTGGTTAATTTTGTTACTTTTCATGCCAAAGCTTAACGATAGTTTATTTTACGGACAGGGCGAAATGTTTGATATGTTTCTGCATGATGTTAGGTAAAGCGTGCGATCGCACTACTGCTTGGATTTCCTGCCAGCGATAGGGAAGTCCTAGTACTTGAGGTTCATGATCGCTCATTCCAGTAGAGAGGTTGCAATGAATAAGGGCTTTTGATTGTAGCAGGCGATCGCTTTCCCATCACCTAACCTGTGATCGCCCCCTTCCCAAATAACATATCCGCGATCGCTCCTTTCTCCTTAGCCCAAAGTACGATCACCCTGTTTCCTTCACCTGGTTAGGTGTAATTAGCTGCAACTCATAAACTGCTATGGTGAAAATGTACCTATGTAGTAAGTATAAACTGCTCCATTTTCTGCAATCACTATCATAGCTACTCTAAGAGGCTTTCCTCTGAGCTCTACCCAACTTTGAGCTTGCTTTGTAAACTTATTAAATTCTCCCTCACCTGCTTTAAGATCCGCGAGATCGAATCCTGGGTCTTTTCCACCTTCCCAAACAACATCTGGGCCATTTTTACTTGGCTCTATGTTGTCAAAGTTGAGTTTAGAAGAAGAAAAACGTCTTTGCAATATTTTTGCTGCTGGCTGTTGTACCATGCTTCCAAAATATGGCTTTATACCTTTATAGGCACCAGGATCCCCAGGTTTTAGATTGGGAGCTAATGTTTTAGGTAAATCACTAGGAGGTATTTCTCCCAGAACCTCACCTGCCCCTGTACCTGTATATGTACTTTGGGTGAGTTGTCGGGCTGGAGGGGTAATGGGTGGGTTTTGCCCTTGGGTAAGTTGTCGGGCTGGAGGTGTAATGGGTGGGTTTTGCCCTTGGGTGAGTTGTCGTGCTGGAGGTGTAATGGGTGGGTTTTGCCCTTGGGTAAGTTGTCGGGCTGGAGGTGTAATGGGTGGGTTTTGCCCTTGGGTGAGTTGTCGGGCTGGAGGGGTAATGGGTTCAGGCGGTTTTGTATCCTCGAAATGTGGTGGACCCACAGTCTTGAACCTAATCTTCTCCGAGTTCGCCTGCTGCTCACTTGGCGGAAGCAGTTTTACAGGAACTGTCGCCGATCGTGGAGATCCATTATTGACACTGATGCTTGTATGGAGGATGTAGACTTCAGCCAATATCTTGATTGCTTGTTCAGGATCGGTTGTGATGGCATGGAGCAGCCCAAGAACATTTCCTTCACAGGACATTAATAGCCCAGCAGTAAAAAGTCCGATTTCGTTGACAGCAAAGGCGTTTGCAAGGTAAAAAGCGTAACCAGTTGTACCAGTTTCTACGATACTAGCAATGACAATCGGTATAATAGCTTCAGCTGTGACGGCAACAGCTGCAATAGCTAGCCCAGAACCTACTACTAAAAAAGCTCCCAGTAGAATCTTTGCTCCGGCTGGCAAAGGCTCCTTGGGGGGGTTATTGCACTCATCTGGCGTTGGCTTGATGTCAGACCCATCGTAATTAGTTTTCTCCTCGTCTCTACATATCTTGTTGTATTTAGGAATATCCTCATCAGCAGTTCCTCCGTCACGGCTATAAGTACCAGATGAGCAACCGCCTCGTCTTACTACGCAAGCCAGTTGTCGATCTTTAGGAGTTAACTGGTTGTCGTTAGGATCTCGTTGCAAAAATATAGTAGCAATGGAACTCCCTTGGCTTTGCTGTAAAACATGTGTAAGTTCATGGGCAATCAAGCTCTGCCCCTCGTGCGTCTCAGGCGAGTACTGATCTATACCAAACACTATGTTGTGTCCCACCGTGTAGGCATTGGCGTTTACGTCCTGCGCCGATCGCACAGCCGCCGCATCAGTATGTATCCGCACCCGCGAAAAGTCGTAACCAAAGCGCTGTTCCATATCTTGCTGTAACGCAGGCTCCAGCGGACTGCCAGGACTCGACAAAACGCGGTCTACGCTGGCGGGGGCTGCCACATCCGTCTGCCCAGTTGGTTGCCCCGTAAAGCGCTGGATGCGCGGTGGCGCAACGCTAACAGCTGGATGCGCGGGTGCTGCTAACACCTGATCGGCAATTCGGTCTGCTTCCTGTTCCAGTGGATCATTACTCGCGCCAATGGTGAGTTTGGTCTGCATCATCGGAACGCGCGGTAATGGGAGAATTTCATGAGCGATCGGCGGTACTTCAGAAACATCATCCTGAGTAGCAGTTTGTTTTCGCTGTAGGGTCAGTTTTTCCTTCTGGCACGTAGCACATTCACCTGTTAGCCCTGCTGACTTGCCACAAGCACATTTGCGTTGCAACAGCCCAGATTTATCAGCACTCAAGGAGGGTTTAGTGGTGGCGTTGACTGGGGCTTGAGTTTTGCTGCTCATTGTCAAAGTCCTCCATAAATTGACTGGGCAATTTGAACCCCGATCGCCCCACTCTGCATACCCGCATTCATCTCAAACCCTCCCCCATCCAACCGTCCAATCTCTCCACCCTGCACTAGAGAAGGCGGCATCCCTTGTGCAAACAGTCGGGTTAATTCTTGCTGTACTGCTTCACCAATGCGATCGCGATCGCCCGGCTCAAACCCATGCAGCACCAACTCTTCAATGTGTAATTCAACGTTCATAACCAACCTCCCATTTCTACTTCAGTGAATGGTTTTTCTAACTTTGCATATTCGCCCTGAGCAGCTTGCAGAAGATGTTTCATTTGCAATGATTCTCCATCGTTGGCGGCGAGGAATGCGGCATTCAAGGCAATATTACGAATATTGCCGCCAGTGATGTTCAGTCGTGCCAGTTTGGTGAAGTCGAGATCAATGGTTGGCAGTTTGGGAGAAAACATCCCTTGCCAGATTGCAATACGCTGAACCGCATCGGGGAAGGGAAATTGCACGACAAAGCGAATGCGCCGGAGAAATGCTGAGTCGATCGCATTTTTTAAGTTTGTAGTCAGAATTGCTAGTCCCCGATAAGACTCCATCTTTTGCAGCAGATAACTCACCTCAATGTTGGCGTAGCGATCGTGAGAATCTTTCACCTCGCTGCGTTTACCAAACAGCGCATCGGCTTCGTCAAATAATAAAATGGCTCCGCTGGCTTCGGCAGCATCAAACACCTGTCGTAAATTCTTCTCTGTTTCGCCAATATATTTACTCACCACCTGGCTTAGGTCAATTCGATATAAATCTAACCGTAGCTCATGGGCTAATACCTCCGCTGCCAGTGTTTTCCCTGTGCCGCTAGCTCCCGCAAACAGCGCACTAATCCCTAGACCATTGGAGCCACGCACGGCAAATTCCCAGGTTTCATAGACGCGAATTCGCTGTCTCACTTGTGCTACAATCTCGCGCAAAAGCTGCAGTTGCGGATCGGGCAAGACCAAATCTTGCCAAGTGGCGATCGCTCGAATAGATTGCGCCAAATCGTCGAGGCGCGATCGCGATTGTTGACGGCAGGCATCCCAAAGGCGATCGCTCTCAGGTGGGCTGTCTTCTGAATAAACCGATGCACAAACCGATTGAATGCTAAGGGGATTCAGTTTAAATTGACTTACCAATCCTTCCAACTGTCCGTTCAGATCGACAGTCCCCAAAGCCGTTTGCCATAGCTCTAGTTGTTCTGTTGTACTTAGCGGATTCACATCAAGATAAATGATCCCACGGGTGGCAAGAAGCTGCAAGGGTTCTCGGCGCGTTAATATGACGATGCTTTGTAACGTTTCTACAAAGGACAAAACGGTGGGGCGGTGGGTGCGATCGAGTTCTGCACAATCAATCAGCAGGACACTGGGGTTAAGGAGGGCTTCACGTTCCCAGAGACGGGCGAGGGCTTCGCGTTCGGCGATCGCGGCGGGAATGGCGGCAGCAGCAAGCGAATAAAGTTGCAGACCAAGGAGGGCACAGGCGGCAGCAGCGATGCTGAACGCATTCTCGTTGCCTGGTTCACGATTGCACAGTTGAATAACAGGTAGAATGCTGCCCTGAAAGTCTGACCATTGTTTTGCCATTTGCTCTGCTAGTGAGCGATGGGAAGGCGGCAGTTGACCCAACACAGAAATCGGCGTAACCCATCCTTGTAGGCGATCGTCTAAATAAGAGATCCCCACTAAATCATGCAACACTCGCTCATCAATGCGAATCCGGCTTTGAGTCAGACTTTCGCCGTTGCTCACTTCGATTAACCGCCAACGTCGCAAGGGCGCAGCGGGCGTTAAGGCGCTCCAATGGGATTCTGGTAATGCCGCCAGTGCCAAGCTAAAGGTGGGATAGGCGAGTTGGGGACTGCTATGAATGATGCTACAGAGTTGACCAAGGGAGGCGCTCAGTTCTACCCCAGCACAGAGGACTAAGATATCGCGTTCAAACGATGTCAGTTGAAATGCCACTGTCAACTTTTCGAGGGCAGGTAGGGTGGGCAGAGTTGCAGCGATCGCCGCCAAATCCTCTGGTTCTGCGTCTATTTCGGGTTCGGTGTCTTGCTGTTGGGCAATGTAACGCTGCAAACTTTGGCGAATGCGGGCGATCGCCGTTGCCAAATAACGTTGATTTACTTGCTGCCAATGGGTCATCATGGAATTACCAAATTCGGCGTACCCAAAAACTGGTTAAACGTGGGACTGGCGGGATTAGTATCCACATCCAGCAAACTATCGGCTCCATCAACTTGAACCCTCACGAGATAGGTGCCTGTCACCACGCCTGTGATGCGAATCGGAACAGCATGGGTATCATTGGAGCGAGGGTCGGCAGTAAAAGAATAAGCGCGATCGCCGCCTGACTGATTGAGCCGTAAAACCACCCGTTGTGCTTGCCCTACCATCACGTCTAGGGTAGCGGTGGCGATGCGGAAGGAGTTGCCATCAGCATCAGTTTGAATAGGGGTGAGGGCGATCGCCCCAACAATTTTTGGATGCAGCACAAATGCCGCAACATTTGACTCAACTCCGTGATGGGGCTGGGTATTCAAAATTAAATCTTGAATGATCTGCACCGTCTGCACTCCCGCCCGCAATGCATTTAAATCTCCTACTGCTAAGGGTGGAGCTGCCAATAATAGAGTCACCCGCGTGTCGCTAGATATTAAGATGGGCAGAACCACCGCGCCAATCCGAATTTTGGTGGAATTGGCTAGCAATTGCTGTCCCACAATTACGAGCGTGCTACCCAGTGTAAAGGGCTGATTCGCACCCTCTAATGACAGCACTTGCTCAATCACGGGTTGACGGAAGGGCAGCACAAACACCTGACGTTGTTGAACAGGCAACGCTGATTTTGTAGAACGTTGACTTTCGATCAGCACCACAGATGCTTGATAGACCACTGTGGGTCGATAGTGGCTCTGAAAAGCAGACCACAGCCTCGACATTTCCTCAGGATTCATCGACTGGGGACAAATCTTGATTTGCTCAATCTGATCTGCCAGTCCTGCTGTTGCCAAAACTTGGGAATTTACAGGCAAGCTCAATAGGGCAGTGCGAATTGCATTGCGGGTCAACACGGCAATTTCATGCAGTAGTTGCATCCCATAGCCTAAAAGCATTTCGGTATGAAAGGGTTCTTTGCTATACGCTGTTAAGAGATAGTGCAAATCGATTGCCAGTGGTGGATTACTGACGCGATCGCCTCGATCGTCTCGCATCGGCATTCCAACGTTGCGCCAACCGATGTTGGGTGTAACTTGATAGAGATAAAGATTGAGCTTATCTTCCTGAAGTTCTCCATTGCTAGGCACCACTAAATCTGGAGCTAACACTGTGACGGCGACTGTACTCCCCAAACTGCTAGAGACGCTGGGATCGTTGAGGCGATTATCTAGCAGACTCTTAATAACAGCCGTTACCGCTCCGATCGCTAGGGCATTACTCATCCTCGTCCTCCCTGGCGCGATCGCAGATAAGCATCTAGGGATAATTGGGGCTGAGGGGGTTTTGCAGGCGATCGGGGGGCTGAGGGTGGAGTCATTGCCCGCACATCCACGCGCCCAATTGTCACATGAATCGTCGGTGTGGCTGGATCGGTGAGTGCCTGTGGTTTCTCTATCGAACCCATTGAAGGCTGAATCACTTGAGACTGAGCAATTTGAGGATAAATGACGACAGATGTTGATGGTTGCGGTGATTCAATAACTTGTGGTTGAGCGATCGTCGGGGATGATTCTTCATTCTGTAAAACAATGCCCTCTGTAACTAATCGCAAAACCATAGATTCGGACGGCGATTTATTCAAAGAAAAATTTTGTTTTAGGGATAGCTGAGGTGCTAGCATCGTGCCTTCTCTGGAAACTTCTTTGTCTAATCCAGGAGAACGAATTGAAGAATCAAGAGATGAATTAACCAGAGAATCTCTCTGTGCCGAGGAACTGTCTTCTCTATTTGCTTCCCGCAGATCCAAATCCAAGACAGGTGAGCGATCTGGCAACGGCTCAAATAACGATGCCAAGCGGGGCTGTACCGTTGCCTGCTGAAAACTCCGATCGACCAAATGACTTAGATAATCACTCATTCTGCAATCATCTCCAAATACAATCGTCGTCGCTGCGAACTCATTGCCAAAATATCTGCTTCCCGCCATCCATAAGCCGAAGCTAATGTATGAACCTCCCGCAGTACGCGCCCTGCCCACCCATGAATTTCACTCCAAAAAAACGACACAATATCAAAGGTTGCTTGCCAATGATGGGCACAAGCGGGACACTTTAATGCTAACTGCACATCTGCCTGTGGATCTGCCAGAGCCATGCTTTCTAAAATGGCTTTGACTAGAGATTCGGGCAGCACTGAAGACTGTGAAAACTGGGTTTCCCGTTGATGAGAAACAGCCCGATCGGAAACAGGATAAGAAACTGCGATCAGACAGCGATCGAACAACTCACTACGAACCTTTACTGGATCTTGTTCCCTCGCTACAGCCGCCAAATCTAAACTATTAGGCAGCCGAAACCGCACCTCATAATCTGCGAACTGAACTGACAATGGTTCTAAGGCATCGACCGACTCAATGGCAAGATTGACCCGAATATCTGACACTGTAAAGGTCAGCTCTAGGCGATCGCCACATTGTGGACAAACTGTCACACTCGTCAATTGCGAACCAAAGGTTTGTTCCCGCAACGTCAGCAGCAACCCATCCCGCTGTCCAATGCTCAGATTCATTAACTGTTCCGATGACCACTCAGGGCAAGCTGCTGCTAAAAGCGTTAGCGATCGCTGCCATAGAGGCTGATCCAATCCCTGCTCCCAAACTTTTAACCATTCTGATGCGGATAGCGATCGCATTTATCTTTCTCCTGTGCCACTCTAAACAGGCGGTTCTACAAACGTGGGTTCAGTCGGTTCAGGCACTTCTATGTCGCGTTCCCAGCCTTCGTTTTCTAGCTTAAGATATTGAATGGCGATCGCATTGGCATTTGCATCTAAGTCTGGTAGCGCTTGAAACTCAGAAACCCAACAGCGATAAAGTTTATAGGCGATCGCCAACTGTCCTGCCTCGTTATACACTTCCAAAATAATGTCTTTGCGGAAGTCCTTTAGCGACACTTCAGCCCCCAAGCCAGCCCCAAAATTCCAGACCTTGTTAGCCCATTTCTCGAACTCAGTATCGTGAGTGACACCCCGCTCCAGCATCACCGCCTCATATTCTGTGCGCCCCGGCGACTTGCGCGAACTACTCGGATCTCCACCTTCCCGATGTTTCACCACCTCTGTTGTCTTTTTCAACGAACCCACCTTACTCACTCCCGCGACATACCGTCCGTCCCACTTGATGCGAAACTTGAAATTCTTATACGGATCAAACCGCTGTGCATTGACACTGAATTGAGCCATAATACTATTCCTCAAACGGCAATCTGCCCTGCTAACTGCTGAATCTTGACAATCACAAACTCTGCTGGCTTCAACGGGGCAAAGCCCACCACAATATTGACGATGCCCAGGTTAATGTCATTCTGCGTTGTCGTCTCTTTATCGCATTTCACCAGATAAGCCTCACGGGGTGTCTTGCCCTGAAACGCTCCTTGACGAAACAGGTTATTCATAAACGCTCCTATATTCAAGCGAATCTGCGCCCATAAAGGTTCATCATTCGGCTCAAATACCACCCATTTCAATCCCTGGTACAAACTCTCTTCAATAAAAAGTGCAGTTCGCCGCACAGGAATATACTTCCACTCACTAGCTTCTTGATCCGCCCCTTTCAATGTTCTCGCACCCCAACTAACTGAGCCAAATACAGGAAAACTGCGGATTACATTAATCCCTAAGGGATTTAATCCCCCATTCTCTAAATCACTTAACTTCAAGTCAAAGCTGACTCCCCGTAAATCGGCATCTGTTCCTGCCGGAGCTTTCCAAACCCCGCGTGCTGCATCTGTGCGGGCATAAATCCCTGCCATTGTGCCGCTTGCTCCCACCAATCGCGGCTTATTTTGATTCAGCGGATCTGCCAGCGTTAAATTTGGGAAATAAATTGCCGTGTTGGGATGGCGCAAAGTACTATCAAGTTCTGCGGCAAAGCCTGTACTTGGATTTTGCATCTGATCTAACAGAGTGCGATCAAACGGCACATCCATAATCAGAAAAGCCCGTTTATCTAGACAAAATTCTTGAGCCGCAGTCAGCAAAGAATTTCGGGCAGTTGATCCTGCTGCTCCCGCTACTCCGACTAGCTTTGCAGTGGCAGGCAAGCAAAGAATGTTGAAAATGTAGGGCGCAATCATGCTGAGGGCATAGATCCCAGACTTTCGCGGAATATTATCCGCATCAATGGTTACCGTATCGCTGCCCTTCAATGCTGTCGCGAAAGCAGCTTCTTGCCCTGCTACGAGATTTCCCAAATTGTCCATCACATCGGTATCCAAGCCACCTGTTAACGCAGTAAAAGCTAGGTTCGCAGGCTCAGTATTCCCCAATCTCGCGAGCCGCACGAGTACAGAACCTCTGTTGACTACCTCCACAACATATCGGGGTTTGGTAGCATCCATCGTGACGCCCCCATAGGTTTCTTGCGTGACCAGATTGTTGATGGGATTTACTTCTTTAACGGTTAAGTTAAACAACACGCTGCCAGTCGGCAATCCATCTTGATCGACCTTCACTTGTACATGGTTACCCCAATCCCCCACGCTCAATGCATCCACTCTCAGAGAATTCGCTCCGAGCGTGTGAGTTGCAGAACCCGCCGTCGTCATATTGGTCGTTGCCACCCTGACGACCCAAGCAATTTGTCCACCATTTAGATAGAACTGCTGAATGGCATAGCTGGCTTCGCTTTGTGGGAACAATCCTCCAAACGTTCGTTGGAAATCAGCAAAGCTAGTGATGCGTATTGGCGTGTTCACGGGGCCCCGTTCAAAGAAGTCTACAAACCCGGTGTTTGACGTACTCACACCAGTAATGGTGCGTACACCGCTAGGGATTTCTTCAATGTAAACGCCGGGATAAGTGGGTGTAATTGGCATGGAAAACTCTCCTTTGCAATGACAGTGCTGCCAACTTGGCAGGTAGAATCTCTGCACTCAATTCCGATCTGAAAATTTGGGATCGCTAGACTGGAGGACTGATGATGGTGAAGCGATCGCCCAGAAATTGTTAGAGATATTGAAATCAGGTTTACTTACTCAATATCAAAGCAGCTTTCTATTGAAATGAGCGTAATTTGTAAAAAAAGATCACCGAATGGCTCGACTTTATCCATTTTTGATTCAATCAAGCAGTGTAAACTGCAATATCTCTCAAACGCTCGAAAGGTTAGAGTTGGGTAGCATTTATGACCTACGAACAAGTAGAGAGCCTAAAGGCAGAAGACTTTTAACCCTTGTGTGGTCTACGCCCAGAGACTTTTAACCAGATGCTAGAGATAGTGCGATCGCACAGCCAGCTAAAACAAAAAACAGGACAGCCAAGTAAACTCAGCTTAGAAAACGCTAAAAATGTATAATAAATTACTAAAATTCAAGTGCTGCTTGCATTTTGATAGTCAAATAATTTGCAGAAAGCATAAAAAACATATTTTTTTAGCGATCGCGTGGTAAGTTTTTGTATATCGCCAAAAGAATGCAGATATAAACCGATTGAGCCAAGAACACTTGCAAACGATCTGCACTCATATTAAAAATTGAGCAATAAAATCCAACATCTACTATCTGCTAACAGCAATAATCAAATGCAAGGTGCTATTAAAAACACCTTGCAATCCGTGCTGCTTAGTGATTGAAAAACGCTAATTTACGATTAAACAACCACAAAATTGTTTTCGGTTAGTGGCAATCCAGCCGATAGTTGTGCAAATTTTACCTGAGTAAACCCAGACGCACTGCCATCTTGGTCAAAGAACAGTCCACCTGTAGTGTTGTTATAGATAAATCGTTGATTGCTTGTTGTTGCAGATGTTCCGATGACAAACTGACTAGCTAAGAGTGAACCTGGTAATAAACCACCACCAAAACCGGCAGCCGATACCTGAATCAGTTCATTAGTGGCGTTAAAGTCATCAATAGTATCAACACCCCCATTGTAATTATAGAAACCAAAGGTATCAGTCCCACTCCCTCCAATTAGGCTGTCATTACCATTTCCACCTGCGAGTATATCATTGCCATTGCTCCCAACAATCAAGTCATCATACTCCGTACCTGAGATATTTAATTGTTCGATGTTGTTGTAGTTAACCCGATACATGCCCACTGTAATTGAGCCAGTGTTAGTAGTAGCATTGAATGTCGAAGTGATTCCCCCAGCAGCATAGTTGTAAGTGGTGAACAACGAATCGTCACCATTACCCCCATCTACTGTTTGAATCGCTAAATCAGACAGGTCAGTATCTACGGAATTAGTGATTAGATTGAAGGAATCATTACCATCACCCCCATAGAGGAGATTATCGCCTGTTGAATCGCTAAAGCTCAAGCTATCGTCACCAGCGCCTCCTTCTAGGGTATTATTACCAGATGGGCGAGAGTCGGAGTAGTCGTAGGAGGAATTGTATAAGTAGTTGCCAGAAATATCAAGAGAATCATTGCCATCACCCCCAGAGAGCAGGTTATCGCCTGTTGAACCACCAGCACTCAAGCGATCGTTACCTACACCTCCGTTGAGAGTGTTATTGCCTGATGAGCGAAAGTCAAAGTTCTGGTCATAATCCGTGATGTAGCCGCCAAAGACATCAAGAGAATCATCGCCATCGCCCCCAGAAAGGAGATTATCGCCTTTTGAACCACCAGCACTTAAGCTGTCGTTACCTAAACCTCCGTTGAGAGTGTTGTTGCCTAATGAGCGAGAGTCAGAAGAGTAGCCGAAACGATTGCTGTAGCTGCCAGAGATATCAAGAGAATCATTGCCATCGCCCCCAAAGAGCAGGTTATCGCCTGTTGAACTACCAGCATTCAAACTATCGTTACCAGATCCTCCATTGAGGGTATTATTGCCTGTTGAGCCGCTAGCATTCAAGCGATCGTCACCAGTGCCACCATCAAGGGTATTATTTCCCACACCGCCATCAAGGGTATCATTTCCCTCACCACCAATGAGGGTATCATTTCCCGCACCACCTCTTAAAAGGTCATTACCACTTTTGCCGTCGATGATGTCGTCACCCCCTTGACCATTGATAACATCATTGGAGTTGTCAAAACCCGTTGTATTGTTATCGAGATCATTGAGGAAGGTAACAGTATTCTTGTTGAACAGAGTAGTTTGATTGGAATTGGCATCAAACACATCAAAACTGTCGGTGATGCTGGTTTGTCCCTCAAACAAGATATTGCCAATAGCTGGTCGTAAAGAAGTTGCTGGCAGATTATCTAGGTTTTCTAAGCTGAAGTTTTGCAGAATGACTTTGTTGCTATTAGCCCAACCTTCAAAGGTAATTTCTAAGTTGTTACCATTTTGAGTTAATTGCAGATTTTGAGCAGTGAAGATACTACCTGTAGGGGATACACCACCTGTAAATTGCAAGGTGTCTGAGGAGGTAATCACCGCCGCAGAGGGATTTGAGCCTTTACCTACGCCACCAAAATCAGTGATAATATCAGTGTTAGTCTCGTTAGAGTAGTAGCTGTCGTTGAAATTGTAAACAAATTTATCATTGCCCGCGCCACCAGTTAAGGTGTCGTCACCACTCCCACCTGTCAGGATATCATTACCTGCACCGCCAATAATCGTATCTTTGCCACTATAGCCTCCAGAGAGCGTATCGTTCCCATCATTACCAATAATGTTGTCATCATAGGCTGTACCTGAGATATTTAATCGCTCGATATTCTTGTAATCAACCTGAGATATGCCTGCCGTAATTTCTCCCGTATTTGTAGTGGTATTGAATGTCGTTGCGATCCCCTTAGAACCATAGAAATTGACGGACAACACATCGTCACCAGATCCCCCGTCGATCGTATCTTTGCCACCAGAACCAGTGGAGAGCGTATCGTTCCCATCATTGCTAACAATGTTGTCGTCGTAGGCTGTACCTAAAATATTTAATTGTTCGATATTTTTGTAGTCAACCCGATATGTGCCCGCCGTAATTTCTCCCGTATTTGTAGTGGTATTGAACGTCGTTGTGATTTCCCCTGTAGCATTGCTGTAATCGACGGACAACACATCGTCACCTGCTCCCCCGTTGATTGTATCATTGCCACCAAAGCCAATGGAGAGCGTATCGTTCCCATCATTGCTAACAATGTTGTCGTCGTAGGCTGTACCTAAAATATTTAATTGTTCGATATTTTTGTAGTCAACCCGATATGTGCCCGCCGTAATTTCTCCCGTATTTGTAGTGGTATTGAATGTTGTTGTGATACCGCTAGAAGCATTGCTGTAATTGACTGACAACAAATCGTCACCTGCTCCCCCGTCTATTGTTTGAGTCACTAAACCAGAGGAGAGAGAATCTGGAATTGTGAAGTCTAGATAGAAGGAATCATTGCCATTGCCCCCAGAGAAGAAGTTATTCCCTGTGTAATATTCAACACGCAATGTATCGTCACCAGCGCCACCGTTGAGGGTGTTATTGCCTGAAGAAGGGTTATAGGAGTCTTGACCGCTATAGAAGATAAGATCGCCAGAAATGGAGAGAGAATCATTGCCATCGCCTCCAGAGAGCAAGTTATTGCCTGTTGAAATGCCAGCATTCAAGGTATCGTCACCAGCACCACCGTTGAGGGTGTTATTGCCTGATGAGCTAAAATTAGGCTCCCCTCTATAAGTATAAATGCCGGAGGTGGAGAGATAATCATTGCCATCATCTCCAGAGAGTAAGTTATTGCCTGATGGAGAATCAGCATTTAAGGTATCGTCACCAGCGCCACCGTTGAGGGTGTTATTACTTGATGAGGGGTAATAGATGTATTCGCTGACGCTGCTATAGACGTTAGAGGCGTTAAGATAATCATTGCCATCGCCCCCAAAGAGTAAGTTATTGCCGGATGTTGCCCCAGCATCCAAAACATCGTCACCAATGCCACCATTGAGGGTGTTATCGCCTGTTGAAAATTCAATATTCAAGTAATCGTTACCCGCGCCACCAACGAGAGAGTCATTGCCCCCAACGAGGGATTCATTGCCCGTACCACCAACAAGAGTATCATTGCCCTCACCACCAAGAAGGGAATCATTGCCTGCACCACCTCTCAAAAGATCGTTGCCACTCTTGCCATCAATGATATCATCGCCTGCCTGACCATTAATGACATCATCTGAATCGTTAAATCCACTAACATTATTGTTTAGGTCGTTCAGAAAAGTGACTGTGTTCTTTTTAAAGACACTGCTTTGGGTGGAGTTGGCATTGAAGACATCAAAGCTGTCGGTAATGCTAGTTTGCCCATTAAACAGAATATTGCCCAAGTCTACAGTGGCTCCTGTAGATTTGCTGAGGTTATCCAAATTTTCCAGGGCAAAGTTTTGCAGGATGACTTTGGGGCCAAAAAATCTCGTTTCATAAGCATCCTCTTCAAAGCTGATTTCCAGATTGTTACCATTCTGAGTCAGCAGTAGATTTTGGGCACTTAAGCCATCGCCTACAAATGTTAGGGTATCCGCTTCGGCAATGACTTCTGCTGTAGGGTTTGTCCCTTTACCTACGCCACCAAAATCCGTGATAATGTCAGTATTATTATTTGAGCCGTAGTAGCCAGCGTAAATAAATTTATCTTTACCACCTCCACCAGTCAAAGTGTCGTTGCCGCCGTTACTATATATGACATCGTTGCCCAATTTACCGTTAATCGTATCCGCATCAGTGTTGCCCTGTAGGGTATCATTACCGTTGGTTCCAATGATATTTGCCATAACTTTTACCTACCTGAATCGATTTTTTCAGTAACTTCAGTTCTCAACAAGCTGCTTGTGCTGCTGCTTTCGGGCAAAAATAACTCACCAAAATTTGACGTGTTCGGCATACTTTCTATGTCAACCCGATCAGCAAATTTCTCAAAAATTCACCTGAGCAAAAGGCTTGTATCTATTACTTACCTAAATATCTTCAAACTATCTAAGTCTTAAGCACTGTACAAATTTATGAGTGTGTGCATTCACGATAATCGTTGTTCTCAGGCTTTTTAAGCATCACTTGTTAAGTAGATATTACTGAAAAATCATCGAAAAACGTAGCTTGAATGCTCGAAAACTCACCCTTCGTGTTTGATTTTTTTTGCCAGCGCCTAAGTCCTAATAGAAGAGAAAATAATCAACAGTTTATTGTTAACCGAGAAAGAGATTTTTATATCCTCCTTATGGGCTATTCTCTGTGGGGTCTAGCTGGAAAATAGCGAACATCTCAAGAGCCTCAAAATAACTACATAGTCAATATCTTACTTAGATGTCTATACTGAAATAACTGTCTTTGCATACTCTTCACATTATTTGCCTATAAATGTATACACAAATACTGGGCTTTGTCTATTCTTTATATTTTTTGATAGCAATCCTAAATCATTTGTAAACAATGAGATCCCCGATTTATTAGAGAAGTGGAGGATATCAGTCTGACGATTTTTGTAAATCAGATAGGATTGCTATAGTTTCTAGACAATAAGAAAGCAGAACAGATTAGGCAAATGTTTGAAGAAGTAATAAAAAATACGGCGTTGCTGAATGAAGGGATGAATCAATTTATGTACATACAATTTGATACTTCAAATAATGCCGTTAAGGTACATTTTTAAGCATTCTTGTTTCACTTCCTCAGAATATCCTTTCGGCGGATCGTAAAAATGAATAAATTGGCGATCGCATTTGGTACAAATATGATTTTGTTTACCTCTTCGCTTTCCGTTCTTACGAATTTCCGTAGCTTTGCAGTATGGACATTGCACAGTAGATGACCTCAATTCATCCCTCTATTATGCAACGCCCTGATTAGGAAACAACCACAAAATTGTTGTTAGTTAGTGACAACCCAGTAGATAGTTGTGCAAATTTTACCTGAGTAAACCCAGACGCACTGCCATCTTGGTCAAAGAATAGTCCACCTGTAGCGTTGTTATAGATAAATCGTTGATTGCTTGTTGTTGCAGATGTTCCGATGACAAACTGACTAGCCAAGACTGAACCTGGTAATAAACCACCACCAAAACCAGCAGCCGATACCTGAATCAGTTCATTAGTGGCGTTAAAGTCATAAAGACTATTTACGCCTCCATTGTAATTATTGAAAACAAAAGTATCGGTACCAGTTCCTCCATAGAGGCTATCATTTCCGCCGCCACCTGTAAGGGTATCATTGCCCGCGCCACCAGTTAGAGCGTTGTTACCATACCCACCGATCAGGATATCATTACCGACACCGCCAATAATTGTATCATTTCCACCATAGCCCCCAAAGAGTGTATCGTTGCCATTGCTCCCCACAATATTGTCGTTGTCGATTGTACCTGAAATATTTAATCGCTCGATATTCTTGTAGCTAACCCGATTTGTGCGCTCCGTAATTTCTCCATTGTTTGTAGTGGGATTAAATGTGGTTCTAATTCCCCTAACAGTATTGCTGTAACTATAATCGGCGAACAATATATCATCACCCTCACCCCCGTCGATTGTATCATTGCCACTAGTGCCTCCAGAGAGCGTGTCATCCCCACTGTTCCCCACAATTAAGTCATCGGCATCTGTACCTGAGATATTTAATCTTTCGATATTCTTGTAACTAACCCGATTTGTGCCGGCCGTAATTACTCCAATGTTACTAGTGGCATTAAATGTTGTTCTGATTCCACCTGGAGAATTGCTGTAATCGACGGACAACACATCCTCACCCTGACCTCCATTGATCGTATCATTGCCACCATCGCCCGTAGAGAGTGTATCGTTGCCATTGCTCCCCACAATATTGTCGTTGTAGGCTGTACCGGAGATATTTAATCTTTCGATATTCTTGTAACTAACCCGATAAGTGCCTGCTGTAACTTCTCTAATGTTAGTAGTAGCATTGAATGTTGTCACGATCCCTTCTGTAGCTAAGGTGTAATCTACAGATAACAAATCATCACCCTCACCCCCATCTACCGTTTGAGTCACTAAATCAGAGGGGGCAAAATCATATGTGGGGCTTAGATAGAAGGAATCATTGCCATTTCCCCCAGAGAGTAAGTTATTGCCTGTCGAAATGTTAGCACGCAATGTATCGTCACCAGCGCCACCATTGAGGGTGTTATTGCCTGAGGAGGTTAAAAAATAGTCTAAAAGGGTGATATGGCCAGAGATGTCAAGAGAATCATTGCCATCTCCCCCAGAGAGTAAGTTATTGCCTGTCGAAATGTTAGCACGCAATGTATCGTCACCAGCTCCACCATCGAGGGTATTATTGCCCGATGACCTAAAATTAGGCTCCGACCTATAACTATCAATGCCAGAGGTGGAGAGAGAATCATTGCCATCTCCCCCAGAGAGTAAGTTATTGCCTGATGGAGACTCAGCATTCAAGATGTCATCACCAGCGCCACCATCGAGGTAGTCATTAGCTGTGGATAGGTCATTGCCCGTAACACCAACACCCTTACCACCAATAAGAGTATCATTGCCCTCACCACCAAAGAGGGAATCGTTTCCCGCACCACCTCTCAAAAGATCGTTGCCACTCTTGCCATCAATGACATCATCGCCCCCCTGACCATTTATGACATCATCTGAATCGTTAAAGCCACTAACATTATTGTTTAGGTCGTTCAGAAAAGTGACTGTGTTCTTTTTGAAGACAGTGCTTTGGGTGGAGTTAGCATTGAAAACATCAAAGCTGTCGGTAATGCTAGTTTGCCCATTGAACAGAATATTGCCCAAGTCTACAGTGGCTCCTGTAGATTTGCTGAGATTATCCAGATTTTCCAAGGCAAAGTTTTGCAGGATGACTATGGTGGAGCTAGCAAATACCGATTCCTCTTCAAAGCTGATTTCCAGATTATTACCATTCTGAGTCAGCAGTAGATTTTGGGCACTTAAGCCATCGCCTACAAATGTTAGGGTATCCGCTTCGGCAATGACTTCTGTTGTCGGGTTTGTTCCTTTACCTACGCCACCAAAATCTGTGATAACATTACTATTCTGACTGGTGTCGAAGTAGTAGCCAGCGTAAATAAATTTATCCTTACCGCCTCCACCAGTCAGGGTGTCATTGCCGCCGTTACTATATATGACATCATTGCCTAATTTACCGTTAATCGTATCCGCGTCAGTGCTACCCTGTAGGGTATCATTACCGTTGGTTCCAATGATATTTGCCATAACTTTTACTTACCTGAATCGATTTTTTCAGTAACTTCAGTTCTCAACAAGCTGCTTGTGCTGCTGCTTTCGGGCAAAAATAACTCACCAAAATTTGACGTGTTCGGCATACTTTCTATGTCAACCCGATCAGCAAATTTCTCAAAAATTCACCTGAGCAAAAGGCTTGTATCTATTACTTACCTAAATATCTTCAAACTATCTAAGTCTTAAGCACTGTACAAATTTATGAGTGTGTGCATTCACGATAATCGTTGTTCTCAGGCTTTTTAAGCATCACTTGTTAAGTAGACATTACTGAAAAATCATCGAAAAACGTATCTTGAATGCTAATAAACTCACCCTTCGCGTTTGATTTTTTTTGCCAGCGCCTAAGTCCTAATAGAAGAGAAAATAATCAACAGTTTATTGTTAACCGAGAAAGAGATTTTGATATCCTCCTTATGGGTTATTCTCTGTGGGGGTCTAGCGGTCTATCAAATTCATTTTGACGGTTGACGCGATAAATCGCCGTCTCTACAGGTAATTTATCCGTCAATTAGTTTTTGATAGATTACTAGTTCATAGTCAATATCTTACTTAGATATCTATACTGAAATAACTGTCTTTGCATAGTCTTCACATTATTTGCCGATAAATGTATACACAAATACTGAACTTTATCTATTCTTTATATTTTTCAATCATTTGTAAACAATAGACATCTCCAGAAATTAAATATGCGTTAGCCATAACCCTTGTAGAGATGTAGCACTGCTACGTCAAAACAATTCTTTTTCACCAGATGTCTAATGATATCCCCAATTTATTAGAGAAGTGGGGGATCTCAACTATGATTAAGAGCGATCGCAATGTATCGATCTGAGCAAGAATCCCTCAAGATTGCCAAATTACCAACGCAGACATGATCCGACTGAGCCAAGAACACTTGCAAATCATCCGCACCCATGCCGAAAGCACTTACCCAGATGAGTGCTGTGGTATAATTTTGGGCTATCTGGCTAATGAGGGCAAAACTGTGGTAGAAGTCATACCAACAGAAAATGCTTGGAATACAGAAGCGGCATCTGAGTTTCCAGGGGAACGGACAACAGAAAGTAAAAGACGGCAATATGCGATCGCACCTGAAGTTATGCTAAAAACACAAAAGCAAGCACGGGAGCGCTCACTGAACATTATCGGCATTATTCATTCTCATCCAGATCATCCTGCTATCCCTTCAGAATGCGATCGCCTATACGCTTGGCAGGGATACTCGTATATAATAGTATCCGTTCAAAACGGTAAAGCTGGAGAACTCAAAAGCTGGAGCCTTGACGATCATTATCAGTTTCAAGCAGAGGAAATTAAAAATATAAAATAACTGGCTTAGTTTAAAGACAGTCACTTGTAGCAGTTTTCGCCGCTACCACTAATAAAAATTCGTCTTAAATACTCCCTATCTCTATATAAGATACAGTTTTTCGATAGGATTAATATTCCGCTCTCCCACATCATAACTACTATGCTAAATCCCAATCTGGACGAAATCCAGTTGACCAAAGACGATTACGAACGCTACTCCCGCCACATAATTTTACCGGAAGTAGGATTAGAAGGACAGAAACGCCTAAAAGCTGCCAGTGTACTGTGTATCGGTACAGGTGGACTCGGTTCACCACTACTTTTATATTTGGCGGCGGCGGGTGTTGGACGCATCGGGATTGTCGATTTTGATGTTGTCGATACTTCTAATCTGCAACGCCAAGTAATTCACGGTACATCCTGGGTGGGTAAACCTAAGATTGAATCGGCAAAAAACCGGATTCACGAGATTAACCCCTATTGTCAGGTTGATTTATACGAAACTCGTCTGACTTCCGAAAACGCCCTGGAGCTTATTCAACCTTACGATATCGTAGTGGATGGTACTGATAACTTCCCCACCAGATATCTAGTTAACGACGCTTGTGTATTGCTGAATAAGCCCAACGTCTATGGTTCAATTTTACGGTTTGAAGGACAAGCTACTGTATTTAACTACGAAGGTGGCCCTAACTATCGCGACCTTTTCCCAGAACCACCACCACCAGGAATGGTTCCCTCTTGTGCAGAAGGCGGCGTATTGGGAATTTTGCCCGGAATTATTGGTTTAATTCAGGCAACCGAAACTGTTAAAATCATTCTGGGACAAGGTAACACTCTCAGTGGACGATTGCTGCTATACAACGCCTTAGATATGAAATTCCGGGAGTTGAAACTCCGTCCTAACCCGATTCGCCCAGTGATTGAAAAGCTGATAGACTACGAAGAATTCTGTGGAATTCCACAAGCTAAGGCAGAGGAGGCAAAACAGCAGTTGGAAAGTCAAGAAATAACCGTCAAAGATTTGAAGGAATTGCTGGATAGCGGTGCGAAAGATTTTGTACTGCTGGATGTCCGCAACCCCAATGAGTACGACATTGCCAAGATTCCAGGTTCAGTGTTAGTGCCTTTACCAGACATTGAAAATGGGAATGGCGTTGCCAAAGTGAAGGAAATATTGAATGGTCATCGCTTAATTGCTCATTGTAAGATGGGCGGGCGATCGGCAAAAGCCCTCGCCATACTTAAGGAAGCTGGGATTGCTGGAACGAATGTCAAAGGCGGAATTACCGCTTGGAGTCGAGAAATCGATCCTTCTGTTCCAGAGTATTAAAAAGGCACTGCTTTACTTAAAGAGGGGATGAGGGAGACAAGGGAGATGAGGGGGACAAGGGGGACAAGGAAGACGAGGAAGACAAGGTAAAATTTTAATTTTCTCTCTTGTCTCCCCCCTCTCCCTTTGCGAGTTGGCTTTGGAGCATAGGCCCGTTCCCCTGATAAGGCGCGGGCACATTTGCGAATGAAGGACAGATTAACCCCCGATTCATCTAAGAAAATCAGATTTTCCACGGGTATTCCCCTCAAGAGTTTCCAGTACTCAAATCGGGCCAATTGGACTTCATCAGTGCCTTTTTTCGTGGGGTGGAGACTTTTTTTTGAGGTTTAGGTTGAGTTGAAAGCGAACCATCCGATTCACTGTGACCACCCCAATTAACACCTCTGTTTTCTCATAAAGTCGTTCCCGCAATTCGCTTAACGTCGCATCGGGCTGTGCTGTGACCAGTTGGCGCTTTCCTTTCTAGCTGTTCGGTATTCAATTTTGTTGGCGTCTGCTCAGTCCGCATCTTGGGGCCAATCGTGCCCAATTCACGATCGTGGCAAGGTTTAGCAAAGCCTCTTGCAGACGAACGCGGCGATCGCCTTGAGCAAACACCAACAGCCAAGGCTTCATCGAGCAAAGCCCTTGGTACTGGTTGGGATAAGAATTTCCATGTTGAGTGGCGGTCTTTAATAGTTTGGTGGAGATCAAACATATTTTATCAACCTCTATGAGAAATAAATGCGATCGCTGGAAGCGATCGCTCCGCGCCATCCCTCAATCGGGTAGCAGTTATGCGCTAAACCCTCCGTCAATCATCAGGTTTGCGCCGGTGATGTAACCAGACTCCGGGCCAGCCAGATAAGCAACCAATCCCGCAACCTCTTCAACGGTGCCGTAGCGGACTACCGCAATGTGCTTTTTGAGCATTTCGGCAAACTCACCCTCCGAGGGATTCATCTCTGTAGCGATCGGCCCGGGCTGCACGTTATTGATCGTAATTCCGCGCGGGCCGAGGTCACGTGAAAGGCCTTGCACAAGTCCTTGGAGAGCAGATTTACTCATGGCATAAATGCCGCCACCAGCAAATGGCATCCGTTCGGCGTTGGTACTACCAATGTTAATAATGCGTCCGCCCCCTTTCATGTGCTTGACTGCGGCTTGCGTCGCCACAAATACGGCACGCACGTTAACGGCAAAGGTTCGATCGAAGTCCGCCAGCTTGAAATCGTCGATCGCCCCGATCGCCAGCACGCCTGCATTGTTGACGAGAATATCAATGCCGCCCAATTTATTCACAGTGTCCTCAACAGCGGCAACCACTGCACTAGCTTCGGCACTGTCAGCTTGGATGGCAAGAGCTCGGACACCTAATGCTTGCGCTGCCTGGACGATTTCGTTCGCGCGATCGGGTGAGCTGGTATATGTGAAGGCAACATCAGCGCCTTCACTAGCTAAACGCTTGACGATCGCTGCCCCGATACCGCGACTGCCGCCAGTAATAAGTGCGCGTTTATTTTTGAGTGTGTGGTTCATGTTCGATACTGTGCGATGAGAAATTGGATAATTCGCTGTGTCTAATGAAAGGAAACTGCTCTAAATTGGAAGCAAGCAGGTGAACAATTTATATAACCTTTTCTGGTTCCTGAATCGTTTTCAATGCCCAGATACCAATCCAACAGCCGAATCCATCCACAATTAATATCACGATGGCGGTAATTTGGAATAGGATTCCCCAACCTGCAAAGGCAACTTGAGACACATGATCGGGGCTAATTACGATGAAATGATTGTAAATTCCAAAAAGGAGCGATCCAGCTATTGAACTCACCAATAACCAGCTACCAAGGTGGTAAAACTGCGTCCAAAGTAAAACGGCGGCAATGATGGGAGTTAGAAAAATTACAATCCCCACAAATGAACTCTGAAGCAAAAATAGAGCAACTGGGATTTCTATATGTGCTAAACCATGCAGTCCGTTGGCGATCGCACTTTCCGGAATCTGGAACGGTCGCGTGGGCAAGGAAGTCACTAATAATATAAGTACAACTATACCAGTAACTGACACAACATCACTATCCATATCGCACAATTCTGATTTGGTGTCAGGCACTAATAATATAGTCTTTGCAACACCACTCAGTGACACAGCACCACATACCCCAGAAAATATCGCGATTCTTGGATGGAAGGTGCTGATGGTGAAAATGCAGCTTGGGCTAAATAGCGCTGGCTCGTTCTACAGCGAGTTAATCTCCCAAGTTAGCTCTTCTGTTGGGGTGGCTGATGGTGAGCCTTACTGGAATGCTTATCTGAATCAGTGGCAGGTTTGGGTTAACTTTGCTGATGAGTGTAGGTCTATGGTCTGTGATTGGTTGGCGGTGGTGTAAGGGAAATCAGTTATCACGGTTTCAATTAACTGATAACTGATCTTTCATATTCCTTGCTTTGAACTCCCTGTTTTAAGTAAACTTATGCTTGCAAAACAAAATCTGATGCTGTAAGCGTTGGCGCACCAGTTAGAGTTGCAAATAAACGGCCACTACCAAAACCCGCTGCACTGCCATTTTGGTTGTAGAACAATTGCCCACTCAACGGGTCGTAGACAATTTTCGCACTGCTAGTCCCAGCTTTATTAGTGACTTGAAAATCACTCTTGTGACTAAAACCATTTCCCGCAGCAGAAGTGATCACACTAAAGGTATTTTTACCCAGTATAATCTTGTCACCTTCAGAACTGTTAAAGCCAGTAATAGTATCTACACCAATTGCAGAACCTTTAAAAGCAGTACAAGTATTGTAAAGGAATCGGTCAGCACCCGCACCACCGACGAGGGTATCATTACCCGCACCACCGACGAGGGTATCATTACCAGCACCGCCTCTCAGTATGTCATTGCCACTCAAGCCATTGATAATGTCATTACCCCCTTGACCATTAATCACATCATTGGAGTTGTCAAAACCTGTGATGTTATTGTTTAAGTCATTGAGGAAGGTGACAGTGTTTTTGGTAAAAATGCTAGTTTGAGTGGAGTTGGCATCAATAACATCAAAGCTGTCTGTGATGCTGGTTTGCCCATCAAACAAAATATTACCAATAGCAGGTCTTGAAGAAGTTGCTGATAGGTTATCCAGGTTTTCTAATTTGAAGTTTTGCAGAGTGACTTTAGTAGAAGCCACATTGTCAAAGGTAACTTCTAAGTTGTTGCCCTGAGGAGTTAGTTGCAGATTTCGGGCAGTTAGTTCACTACCTGTAAATTGCAGTGTATCAACATTGGCAATTACCGTTGCTGATGGGTTTGAGCCTTTACCTACCCCACCAAAATCAGTGATGGTGTCATTGCCATCACCTCGACGAATAATAAATTTATCTTTACCACCATTACCTGTGAGGGTATCATTACCAGCTTTCCCGTCGATGATATTGTTGCTGGTGGTGCCTACAAGAATATCTGCACCAGCTGTTCCCGTAAGGGTAGGGGTGCTACTGCCTATATTCTTCCCCCCAAACAGCACGTAGCTCTGCCCTGAGTTGTTGCCGTTGGGGTCAGCAACAGGTGCGCCGATAATCAGGTCAGCGAAGCCGTCACCGTTGATGTCTCCCGCACTGCTCACAGACTGCCCTGAGTCGTCACCTGGATTAATGCCGTTGATGACAAAGCCATTAGTGCCATTGAGGGTGGAGAGATTGAGTTGGGCACTAAAACTGCCCTTACTGCCAAACACCACATAGCTCTGCCCAGAAAATTGACCGTTGGGGGAGGCACTTGATGCCCCGATAATCAGGTCGTCAAGACCGTCACCGTTGATGTCTCCCGCATTGCTCACAGATTGACCTGAGAAGTCACTTGGATTAATGCCGTTGATGGCAAAGCCGTTAGTACCGTTGAGGGTGGAGAGGTTGAATTGGGCATCAAAACCCCCCTTGCTACCAAACACCACGTAACTCTGACCTGACTTTTCGCCGTTGGGGTCGGCAGCTAATGCCCCGATAATTAGGTCAGAGATGCCGTCACCGTTGATGTCTCCCACACTGCTCACAGAGACACCTGATTCATCATATGTATTGATACCATTGATGCTAAAGCCGTTAGTGCCGTTAAGGGTGGAAAGCTCAAAACTAGCACCAAAGCTGCCCTTTCTACCAAATACCACGTAGCTCTGTCCTGAGTTGTTTCCATTGGGGGAGGCCAAGAATGCCCCGATAATCAGGTCGTCAAGACCGTCGCCGTTGATGTCTCCCGCACTGGTGACAGAATAACCCGAGAAGTCAGCTGAATTAATGCCGTTGATGGTAAAGCCATTAGTGCCGTTGAGGGTGGAGAGGTTGAGTTGGGCACTAAAACCGCTTTTGCTACCAAACACCACATAACTCTGCCCTGATTCGTTACCATTGGGGTCAGCATTTGGTGCCCCAATAATCAGGTCGTCAAGACCATCGCCGTTAATGTCTCCTGCACTGCTGACAGAATAACCCGAGAAGTCAGCTGAATTAATGCCGTTGATGGCAAAGCCATTAGTGCCGTTGAGGGTGGAGAGGTTGAGTTGGGCACTAAAACCGCTTTTGCTGCCAAACACCACATAACTCTGCCCTGATTCGTTACCGTTGGGGTCAGCATTTGGTGCCCCAATAATCAGGTCGTCAAGACCATCGCCGTTAATGTCTCCTGCACTGCTGACAGAGGCACCTGAAGAGTCACCTACATTGACACCGTTGATGGCAAAGCCGTTAGTGCCGTTGAGGGTGGAGAGGTTGAATTGATTACCAAAACCGCTTTTGCTACCAAACACCACATAACTCTGCCCTGATTCGTTACCATTGGGGTCAGCATTTGGTGCCCCAATAATCAGGTCGTCAAGACCATCGCCGTTAATGTCTCCTGTACTGCTGACAGAGGCACCTGAAGAGTCACCTACATTGACACCGTTGATGGCAAAGCCGTTAGTACCGTTGAGATCCGAAAGGTTAAAAGTTAAATTTATCATCATTTTTCTAGTGTTACTAGTGAAATATTCTGTTGTAATTTACAAATTAAGAAAAAAATATGAGTTTTTCGTGAGAAAAATAGGATTGGTTAATGGGTACGTTGAGAATTCCTAAAAATATTAATTGAAAAATGCGGTTCTTCAGTTATTTTTATGGAGAATTAATAGTAAAATGCCAATTTAATAAACTGCGCGCCGCAGTGGACTGAATGGATGGCGTGAGAAAGTTGGGCACAGAAAGCGATCGCTAAAAGGTCAGTTCCTCCCAAGCAAAAAGAACTAACTCTTATGCAGCATCCAGAGATTATTAACTATGGGGGCTGTCTTTGAGCCTCGCCAAAATTCTAGTCGCACACCAACGTCAAAGCAATTCGCAATGACGATCTGCTGCTAAGAAAATTGCCAAGTAAGGTTCAAAAACATCTCGCACATCGCCCAAAGAAAGTTTGAGCCGATCCAAACTACGAACAGATGTGCTTTTAGAATTACTCAAGGAATGTTTATAACGACCAAAAAGCAGGTTATTAATCTTATATTTAAGTTTTTGCATAAATCTGCTTTGGTCGGATTAGTTACTATTCAAATATAAATCTTAATAATATGTCATATTATTCATCTCATTCTTAAGACTGATTATTAGTAAAAAAATTAACTAAAATAGATTATTTAAGTATGATTTTCTAGTCGGAAATTTGACGTTAGCAAAAAGGTATAAAGAATATACCTTAATTAGTAAAGCTTTTAGTGACAGTAGACAGACTTTAGTTTTTGATAGCTGATGTTTGGAGAGTTTTAATCAACACTAATCATACTGTGGGTAGAGTCAAAATAAATGAGAGAATATCCAAAATAGAGTTACAAATATTAATATTTTCTGATCGTGGATGAAATCTTGTGTAGCTGCTCCTGGAGATGGAAAAATGGTTTTTATGGAAAGTAAACGCTTGCTCTCCGTTGCTGAATTTCCATCTGTACAGCAGGGTAAAGACTTTTCTCAAACTTTAGTCCAAATACCACCGTCACCGCATTGTGAAATTTGTGTAATTGTTCCAGTTCGCAATGAAGCTCAGACGTTGGCAGCAACCCTTACTGCCTTGATAAATCAAGTTGATCTACAAGGACAGCTTTTAGATCCTAGAAGCTACGAAATAATTTTGTTGGCAAATAATTGTAGCGATGATTCAGCAGCTATAGCCCGGAGTTTCGCCCAAGAACATCCAGATATAGCACTGCATATAGTGGAAAAAACTCTGCCTCCGGCACAAGCCTATATTGGTCGAGTGCGTCAGATTTTAATGGATGAAGCATACCGCCGTTTGTGTAGCTTAGGACGCACAAGGGGGGTAATTGCTTCAACTGATGGAGACTCGCAGGTAAGCCCAACTTGGATTGCTGCCAATCTGTATGAAATTAACTGTGGTGCTGATGCTGTAGGTGGGCGAATTCTTGTTGAACGCTCTGGCCGTGCGGATCTACACCCTTACGCCAGAGCTTGCTATCTGCGTGAAGTCGGCTACCGCTATTTAATTACTGAATTAGAAACTTATCTTGATCCCGACCCCTATGATAGATTTCCTGGACATTATCAACACTATGGAGCAAGTTTGGCAGTAACAGCAGAAATGTATGCACTGGCAGGAGGCTTACCGCCAGTGCGAACTCCTGAAGATGTAGCTTTTTACCGTGCTTTGGTGCGGGTAAATGCCCGTTTTCGCCACAGTTCTCTAGTGCGAGTAGTAACTTCGGCTAGACAAATTGGACGTACCAATGTTGGTTTAGCAAATCAGCTGAATGAATGGATAGAAATGGGACGGCAACAGCAACCATTTGTAGTCGAGCCAGCAGGGGCTATCGAAACTCGTTTTGTTGCCCGCCGCCAATTACGAGTGATGTGGTGGTGCGTTCTTAATGGCTATGAGCCAGATCGTAAGAGCGTCGTATCTTTGGCAGAGATGCTGGGAGTTTCAGTCCAATGGCTTCTACAAAAATTGACCCAACCTTATACTTTTGGTCAGTTGTTTGAACAAGTCGAAGAACGCCAGCAGTCAGAACAAATTTGGGCTTCGCGCTGGAAATTTGTGGAAATTGGACAAGCAATTGGAGACTTGCGCTTGCATCTTGAGAGTTTACGGCTCAGTCGGAGCAAACTCCAAAGAAATTCGACCCCAGATGATTTGGAACCACCTAAAGAGCTTTACCCTACAAAAAGCCTACAAAATGGGAGTCTTAAACCTTGATCTAAGCGCGTCACAGAACATCCGATCCCACAGATCGTTTTACCTCAGCAGAGGGCAGTTTTCCGTAAGCCCAAACTACTCTCTGCAATAACTGCCTTTTTTGGTAAAACTAAATATCAAAACATAAGGCTCATTTTATGGAAGAGAACAGGACAAGAGGATTTGGGGACAATTCCCCTTGTCTGTTTCTTCAATTTTCAAACTCGCTCGAATAAATCAAGTCGATATTCTTCATCCCGTTGACCTTTTAAATGCCGCAGTTTATTTGGGGTCAACTCAAAAAACGAGTCATGAACTTCATCCCCACTCAATGGATAATCACGGGCATAGAGTGTCCAATGAACTAAAAGTAGATGTCCTCCAGGTTCCAGGTGTTCTAGAATGCACTGTTGGGATTTTTTCAGGTCTTCCCAACTCCAGTAATAGCCAACTTCTGAGACTAGGGTCAAATCAAAGATTTCATCAGGATATTGCTCTGGGACACGCATAATCTGGAACTTGATATTGGAGAGATGCTGACAGCGCTCTTTTGCTCTATCCTGCGCCAGTTTGGAGACATCAACTGAGAGCAGTGAGTCACAACGTTCTTGGAGTTTTTCAGTTAAAACGCCAATGGAACCACCGATTTCAAAGGCAGACCGATAGCGCTCTTTCGGTAAAGCTGCAATTGTGGCAGCGTATTTGTTAGCTTCGTAAACACTTGTCTCAAACTTCCACGGGTCAGGATCTTCGCTGTAGAGTTTATCAAAGTAGCTAGGTGGTAGGGAATTGGATTGTAACGAGTTCATCAGTTTTCCTCTATATAAACTTCCCAAGGATGAGTAAAGTTTGCTAACATTTCGGGAGTTAGGCGAAAGCCCTCTGGGTCATCATCAATTAAGTCTGTAGTTTGGGAATGATAAGCAGCGATCGCTTGCTGTTTCAACTCCACCACTGCGCTAATATTCAACCGCCAGGTTGTCACCTCAAGAGATACAGGCAGACTCTCTCGTTGGTCACAGTCCCAATCCCAAATCGGATACTCAATCAATCGGGGGGATAAGGGCAAGTCATCCAGCACTGTGTGAATTAACTTCCACGTCGCTCGGTGGTCTGGATGAGGGTCATATCGCCAGGGTAAAAAGATCATTTGTGGGGCGATTTCTGTGATGTAAGCACGACAACTAGCTATTGCAGTTTGATACTGTGTTGAAATTGACCCATCCTGCATTCTACAGAAGGTGACATCATTAACCTCTACACTCAGTAATTTTAATGCTGATAGCGTTTCCGCTTCCCGCAGAGCTAGGAGTCTATCTGCGGGATATTTTTGGGAACGAGGGTGTGAAAGAGTACCATCACTGATGACTAACACTTGCACATGACAATTTAAAGACCGTAACAGAGCGATCGCACCCCCACAACCTAATGTCTCATCATCAGGATGGGGAGCGACAATTAATGCCGAACTACAAGCGATCTCGTTAATTGAACGCCAGGGCAAAACATTAGGATTGTCTAGTGGTAATGCAATCAAGCCGAATTCATTCATCATTCCAAAGCATTGAAGCCGGATTACTTTCATGCAAGACATATTGCCCGACATTTGCCAAGGCCGCATCAAAAGCCGGTTGACGCAGATATAGAGTCAAATCTCGGATAATTCGTTCCATCGGATTTGGTGGTAGTAAGCCGCGAGTTCCAACAGAACGTTGACACAAATGCATCACATCAATGCAAATTTGTTCAATTGCTGTCCTCACCATGTTTGCATAGGCGACGAGTTGGTTTGCTTGCGGGTGGAGAACAGTGGGATCGCCACCAAACACTGGCGCATAGGCTGCTACTCGATCCGCAGCCCCCCGCAGCCAGAGATTACCACTTTCAATGGCGATCGCCATTCTGCCAAGACGTTCCTGTTGATATGGATCGTTTGTATATTCCAACTTTTGGAGATACTGACGAGTTAGGTTAAACAGTGCTTCTGCCCCACCTAGTTGTACAGCAGCAAACCGAATCACCCCAACAGATAACCAAGGCTGTCGATAGTAATCTCCTGGCTGGCCAATTAAATAGCTCTGATCCAACTCGACACCGCTAAAATCGACTTTGTAACTAGCAGTAGCTCGCATCCCAGAAGGTTGCCACCAAGCTGGATCGCTAACTGTTGTCACTTCGTCCATTGGCACAATACACATTTGCCAACCGCCTTCTGGCAATACTCCATTCACGAAAGGACGTTCAACATAGCCAGTACCAGTACAAAACGTTTTAGAACCTTCTAGCCGATAACGCCCATTCTCACAAGGAATTATCTTCACACCATCAGAGGCTTCAGCATTCCAAACGCCAAATATTTTCTGGCGATCGCGGGCATCATGAGCCCAGCTTGCGATTTGTTCTATAGAACCAAAGGTCTGAATCAATTGTAGGGCGTTGATATGTCCTTCATAAATTCGCCCAACTGCCAGATTGCCATGCCCTATTTGCTTTAATAGCATTAAAAGCTCGTAGGTAACATTAGCATCAATTCCTGCACCCCATCCGCCTAATTCTTTCGCCAATGGTGCAGCCAATAACCCAGCCTTAGCAATTAGCTCAAACTCTTGCTTGGGAAAAGCAGTATTGTAATCTATAGCAGTGGCATTGTTTAAACAATAATCCGCAATTTCTGTGGCACGTTTTAGATCCAGAGCAATGTTAGAACCATGCCATTTGGGGATGACGACATTCTTTAATAATTGGATGCTAATAGCCGACTCCTTTCTGTAATATTTCTTTATATCTTGTTAATAGTAATTAAATTAAATCGGTTAGCATCTCTATCTTTTGTCTGATTATATACTCCACAAAAGGGAGATTATTGTATGCATAAATTATTTTTTAGCGTAGGACAATGAAGTATACTTTCATTTCAGATGCACTTTGCTGTTGATTTTCTTCATTTTCCCACATTAGACATCTCCGAAAAATGAACGTAGAGACGTAGCACTACTACGTCTCTACAAGGGTTCTAGATACCGCATATTTAATTTCTGGAGATCTCTATTCTGTATTTTACTCAATGGAGAACCACTGTATTCCTACTCCAGAAGTAACTGTAGAAAGTAAAATTCTCCTTAACGGGTGACAAGGTGGCTCAAGATGAGATGTGGCAAGAATTTGAGAAAATAAAGTGGTAAAAAAATAGAGGGAAGTAAACCCTTAAATTTCGATACAATTCTGCTTGGACTCCAGCCTTTTTCAATGCTGTTTTAATTGCCATTATATCTTCGCCATTCACCCCATCATCTGCTATAATTCCCACTTTCCGACCTTTGGCAGTTTTGGTAGTGTTTTCTTGGCTGAGGGCGGCAGAGCTTTTGCCGTGGTTCTCATTCACAGATTGCGTAGGTGCGGGGATGCCGATACCCATTGCGACTTTGCCTTGCTGCCGATTTTATGCAGCCTGACCTGGTTTGAGGACAATCTTGATGCAATTGTCTTTCTTATCTTTGAAGATTTCGTAGCCGTGGGGAGCTTGCTCTAGCGGCAAACGGTGGGTAATTACGAACGATGGGTCAATATCACCGTTTTGAACGCGATCCAGTAGCCTTTGCAAATATTTATGTACGTGCGTCTGTCCTGTTTTCATGGTTAAGCCTTTGTTCATAAAAGCACCCATCGGCATCTTGTCTACAAAGCCCGTGTAAACACCGGGAACCGACACCGTGCCGCCTTTACGACAGGCAACGATCGCTTGACGCAATACATTGGGGCGATCGGTTTCCAGTCGCACCGCTTGCATCGCTTTGTCATAAAAGCCTTCCAAACCCATGCCGTGAGCTTCCATTCCTACCGCATCCATGACGGAATCGGGCCCCATTCCCCCAGTCATTTCTTTGAGAGCTTCACCCACCTCGATTTCTTCATAGTTCAAAATTTCTGCTCCGCCATCTTTTGCCATCTGGAGCCTTTCGGGAACGCGATCAATGGCAATGACACGTCCAGCACCCAGCATGAAGGCACTTCTAATGGCGAACTGTCCAACTGGGCCACAACCCCAAATTGCCACCGTATCCCCTGGTTGAATGTCACAATTTTCGGCTGCCATATAACCAGTAGGGAAAATATCAGTGAAAAACAGGACTTGTTCATCTGCCAGTCCATCGGGAATCTTGAATAACCCAACATCGGCAAAGGGAACACGGGCATATTCCGCTTGACCTCCTGCGTAACCTCCCGTCAAATGGGAGTAACCGAAAAGACCTGATGGGGAATGACCCATCATTTTTTCTGCCATCCAAGCATTCGGGTTGGAGTTATCGCACAGCGACCACAAATCCCGATTGCAGAAGAAACAAGAGCCGCAGGAAATCGTGAAGGGGACAACGACGCGATCGCCGATGGCAAGGTCTTTGCCTTTGTTATGGATATTTCCATTTTTAAAAGCACTGCCTAGTTCAACGATCTCTCCCATGAATTCATGTCCCAAGATGTCTCCTGGTTTCATCGCCGGGTTGTAGCCGTTATACAAATGTAAATCAGAACCACAGATCGCCGTTGATGTGATTTTCACGATCGCATCACGCGGATTAATAATTTTAGGATCGGGTACGGTTTCAACCTCAACCTTGTTTGTACCTTGCCAACAAACTGCTTTCATTGCTTGAGTTTCCTAAAGTTAAGTTGTTCGTCAAATGTGAAATCTATTTACGGAGTTGGGTTGAATATTTATCCTTTCCCCTTTGGTTGACCTTCTGTTGTCGCAATCTCGCCCGTTTCCATCAGCATTTTGAAGCGGTGTAAATCATCTCCTAGCTGCTGTTCGGGTGATTCACCAAAGAGTTTGGCGATCGCATCTCCGACCAATCCACCTGGTGGATTGTATTCTGTGACGACTTTCACCTCAGTACCGCGATCGTTCAGTGCTGGCTTGAAGCGGACAGAACCAGAGTTTGTAATATCTGCACCTTCAACTGAAGTCCAACTAATCAATTGGTTTTCACGATCTTCAACAATATTTGCATCCCATTCAACACTTTTGCCTAATGGTGCCCTAGTTATCCAGTGCGATTGCTTGTCGTTATATACTTTCACGTCTTTGATATGCTTTGTAAAACTGGGCAAGTTCTCAAAGTTATGCCAGAAGCGGTAAAGTTCTTCTGCTGGCTTGTTGATCGTGACAGTTTTTTCAACCTTAATATGTTGATTCATCACAATTGTCTCATTAGGGTATTATCTTGCTGACTCATGCTGTTTCCTCTTATTGATAGTCAGGTGAGAGTAGGCTAGCTGGTTGCCCTGAAAGCAATAAGTAATGATGTTCAAGCAGTTACTATGACAATCTAAGTAAGTTTGAATAAACTGCTGCACCTATGGATTTACTTGGTGTAGTTAAGCCTGGGTCATGACATTTAACATTTATTAACGATGCTATTTCATCTTAGGAAGACACTTGATGAATCACCTCTAGCGTGAGAGTATTTGTAGCGATCGCCTATCTCTGTTCAAGGGTTGATTGCGTATTAGGCCTAGTTATGTATTATTTTGGTTGTATCTTGCGATTGTGCTTCTTTTGTTTTCAGCATTTTCAGCCACAACCGAACAAGTCTAATGGCAGCGAGAAAATCTAGTGTGATAAAATCAATCTTATAACCTGCTGTTTTGACTAAAAAACCGCTTAGTGAGTTTAAGAAGATTTTGGACATTTTTGGAAGGTAAAGTTGAACATCCTGTTCAAAATCTTCTTCGAGTCACAAATTGTTTAGGGTATTATTTCTCTGCCATATTCCAGTTCCACAACACTCAACAATTTCTCTTCCACAGCAGTAAGACAGGGACGATTCAGTTTCCCCAACGACTGCAACAGACTTTTAACTGTCTCCTCCAGCAAATCGGAATACACCCGACTGATGCGATCGCAAATCACCTGCATCTGCTGACACTCCTGGGGCAGGTAGTTGAATGATTTCAGGTGCTGCAAGCCAACGGTGTACTCGCCATCTCACATTCTCACCGTGCAACTAAAGTCATTCACTGCGCTGACAATTGCCCAACAGCCACCTTTGCCCCTGAGTTCTGGGTTGTCTTTGACTACGATTTGGCACACTTCGCCAATTTGGTAGGTATTGGGTACTTGGGTAAGCTCCATGATCCTTTGCACTACGTCTTTCACAATTCTACCAGTCGGTACTTTCCCGCTAGCTTGCTCTAGTAGTTCGCCAAGTGAACTTGGCGGGGTAAAGGGTAAGGGGGAAGGTGGGGTCCCCTCTGGGGATAAGGGGCGGGGGGAAAGGGTTTAAATCTCTTACCCTTTTCCCTTTCCCCTTTCCCCAGTCCTCACAAGCGCATTTTTGGGTTGGCAGACTACTAGCACTTGCCGCCACACTTCTTGCTGTTCCTGGGGTTTAAGCTTTGTCATGGGTCGGACTTGCCCCTCTGCTGTCGGTAATTTGTGATCAATTTGATCACAAATTTCAACCAAGTTATCAAAAACAACAGCCGCATCCATCAAAAGATAAGACTGCCGACGACTATGACCAAAGCGATCGCGGCAATATTCCTCAAACGTCTTGTGCGTGGAGCGATATAATCTGCGATCGTGTAATTGCGCCAGCGCCTTCCCCGCTTCAAAAAACGCCCGCTCCACTTTCCTCTCCAGGAGTAAGCTTTATAGCACTGGCAATATTCGTCCACAAATTTGACTGTTGGTGCGGCTGGACGGGGCTGTACCATACTCTGTGTCTTGGTTCTAGCGTTTTTACGTTATTATACTACTGCCAGAGTGACAAAACAGGGTTAGACTTTTAAAAGCTCTAAGGTTCCCAGAGTAACCCAATAGGCGATCGCGCACTATAAACCAGTGCAGGAGAAAGATTTAGAGTAGTCTTTTACTTCCTCTGAGAAGGTAGCAATTACTGTAATTTCACAGATATAATTATGAAGATTTGTGAGAATTCATTACAGCACTTCCGGCAGCTATGAGGTACATCCTCAAATCTAAAAGCTTTGATAGGAGAGGAGCAAGGGGAAAAACTGTATTGCATAATAGCCGAAAGCGCTGTATATATTCATAATCTATCTACATTTTGACAGCTGATTAGTAGTAATAAGCAAAGTTTATGCCACTGCAACCCGATGAACGAACACAATCCTAATTTGGATTTGATCAGTAGCAGTTGTAAAGATTTTGGTTATTTACAAAATAAACATTGCATGAAAGTCTGTCAAAAACGAATAATCGATATATAGCAAGCCAATAGTCTCATGAACACTTTGATCACAAACATTCATCGGATTCTTATTGTAGAAGATGAATTTATCCTTGCAATGAACTTAAAAGAAAATTTAGAGTGGCTCGGATACACTGTTGTAGATATTGTAGATTATGGAGAAACAGCAATTGAGAAAGCAACTGAGCTTCGCCCAGATTTAGTTTTAATGGATATTAAACTGGCGGGTAAAATTGATGGCATTCAAGCAGCAGAAGAAATTTGGAATTGTCTCAAAATCCCTTCTATTTATGTTACAGCATACTCTGATAAGAGTACTGTAGAAAGGGCAACAGTGACATTTACTTTTGGTTATATTTTAAAACCTGTTAGCCAAGAAGACCTATATGTTGCTATTCAAATGGCACTCAATATTATTAAACATAAACAAGCAGAGATAATATTATACAAAGCGTATGAAGAATTAAAAATGAAGGTTAAAAACTATACTGCAAAACTTGCTTCCGTTAACGATGAATTAAAGATAGAAGTTACAAATCCCCATCAAATACAGTCAGAAATATCGATAAATGAGGAGTACATTTTTCCCAACAAAAAGCTTAATTGTTCATTAACATCACGCCAGATTGAAATCCTAAAGTTCATTGCAGAAGGTCATTCTACAAAAGAGATCGCAGAGTTGTTAAACATCAGTCCTAAAACAGTCGAAGCACACCGAGCACATTTGATGAAACGGCTTAATATTTATGATATTGTAGGTCTAGTACGCTATGCAGTTAGTATAAAATTAGTAACTTTTAATATCTAAGTTTATGGGGAGCATCCCAAATGTGCAAAAATAAAGAAAGGAAAATTATTCGCAATAAATCCTCGCGAATAATAAGGGGGACTAAATCTTGTGGATCTTCCGACTCTTGCTCACTGGAGTTTAGACTAGGCTATGCAAAACGACCCAGCACGGCTGAGTTAATCAGAGACACTCAATGCTGAGTGAATACAAGAACTTAACTTTAACTATGGGTATTCTCGCTAAAAAAGTACGAGTCAGAATAGCTTTTCTAAAATCAGTACTTTTCCGTTTTTAACACGCCATCTGTCAACAGCAACTACAAAACAGACAGACCACTAGAGTTCTAGAAAATATAGTTAATTGGTAGGTAAATTGTATGGTTTACGCAGTGGTGGTTCTCCTCCAGTCATAAGAGTAACTGAATCTTCAGCTTCCTCACCTACAGACCACCACCCGGCTACGATTGTTTTATCAGTCTGTGCCAATAGTTGCAGCTTGGGCAAAGTCTCCTTGATTTCTAAGGCACCAGCAGCAAAACATGACCAAAACCTAACTTCAGGTTCAGTATCATCCAACCCTTGGATAATTACACTCACTGCTGGCTGATATAAATTTTCTGGTAATTCATGAGAGAGCTTATTGCCAATTCCTTCTAATGCTTGCGCTCTAACAAAAGGAGCCTCAGCAATATTTGCTGCTACTTCGGTTAGGGTACTAATTACTTCATGATTTCCTTGATAATTCGACAGAAAGGAGATTGCATATACCACACTATTTCGCTGTATGGGATCAGAACTGGTGGACAGAATAGACAACAAAGATTTTAGATGCCTCTCAGTAGCGATGAGACTGAGGGAAGTTGCTGCTTGCATCCATAATTCACGACGTTGACCAGACAAAGTACGAATAAGGGCATCAGCGTCTCGCTCATCACCAACTCTTCCGACTAACCAACAAGCTGTCTGTGCTTTCTCAAAGTCAAGGGTATCAATCCAATTACCACTACGGGAAGCAAACCCTAGTCTTTCAAGTGTCTCGATCTCACCTACTGCTTCTGGAAATTGATTTTTGACTTCTTGAAGATTCATAAATTGGGGTAAAAATAGCGTCGCCCACACTAGGGGCTTATTGGCTGAAAGTATTACTATTCATCTTAATTTGTCAATGGCTGTAACCAATAAATTCAAGTATGCTGAATTTATCAGTGAAGAGTGCAGATTCCACAGGAGATAGCTTTGTTCAATATCAACCTTTCTTTTTGTATCTGGTTAAAACAACGTTATACAGTCATTGGAGTTTTATTGCTTGCTATATCTATTACAGCTTGCAATAACTCTGCTACATCACAACTAGCATCTGCCAATCGCCCAACCCTGGCAAATCTTTCGGACAGGTCTAATTCATCTTCTCCACCCGCCTCTGGCACACAAAATCCTGACAATAACCAGTCCCAAGAACAACAAGCAGTCCAACTCATTCATGATTATTACGATGCCATCGCTCGCCAAGACTATAAACAAGCTTACTTGGCTTGGGATGGAGATGGTAGTGCCAGTAAGCAATCATTTGAGGAATTTCAGCAGGGTTTTGCTAACATCGTATCCATTGTTGAAGAAGTCGGAAAACCGGGTTCTTTAGAAGGGGCAGCAGGCTCGCTATATATTGAAATTCCCGTTACTGTTACGAGTGTTACTAGCAATGGAACTCCACAGCGTTTTCGTGGTAGCTATAAGCTGCGACGAGTCAATAACGTTCCTGGCTCAACTCCAAACCAACGTAGATGGCATATCTACTCGGACAATATTTCTCTTGAGCAGTAATTGGTTCTAGATTTCCCTTTTCTCTTTAACCGAACTGTATTGCAACGTGATTGAAGCAGTTAGCCTAGAAAAATAGGTAATTTAACCAAGATAAGGATATTGTGGCGGTTTGATTTTCAATAATTCTGTCCAGTATTTTATAGCATTATGTTTGGTGGTTTCTGTGTCACGCGATTTATGAACTTTGCCTATCTCCATTATAAAATATGTAAGTTTAAGAGCAGTAAGTAAGTTCATCAACCCTACCGCTTGAAAATGTTGTAAAAATAAGTGAATAAGAGTTTGTAATTTTTGTTGATGACGAAAATACATCCACCATTTCATTTGATGTATGGCAATGCTGTTTTGATAAACTAATGTAGTTTCTACTTGGGTTAATTTATCTTTAACTTGATGATAAAACTGTATTTCTTTGTCAAAATCACCTGCTTCTTGGGCTAAAACAGCATCATCAGATAATTGATAAGCCTGACTAATTAAATTACCTGCCGTTTCGGACTGCTGTTGAGTATAACCAAGTTTCATATATATAGTAGCTGCTGCTGATGCCAATTCTGCAAACTCCTCAGCATCATGTAACCAATATATTTGTGCTTGTAATTCCCCTAGTGTGGCTGCTAAAGTCTCATTCATATTCAATCTAACTTTTCCTATAAGGCAATCTGGTCGTGATGCGTTCAGGGTTTCCTCTAAGAAAATGAAAAGGGCGATCGCTGAAACGATAATGCGTTTTTTACTCTTTGAGATTAGCGGATGCTCCCCTCGTGTAAGCTAAAGCTAATATTCCAAGGGTGATGCAACGGGAGCTTGATGATAACGAAGAAGACCATTCAGTGTAGGGTTTGTGAACTGTGTTGAGGATTGAAAGCCGATGTGCGCCTAATTCCCCAGTGACCATTGTATAGCGGTCATCTTGCTTCATTTTTATCCCCAAAATGTCATTTGGAGTAATTGTAAAGCAATCACCTCTAGCATCGTCAGGCGATCGCATTTTCACGGAAATAACTGTTGAAGTGCGCCGTTCTTAGAGGATGCATGGTGATCGCTCCCCCTCACAACCCTCAATCCCTGTATCAAATATACCAACTACCATGTCTGGCAAAGGATTTGGTCAAGGTAAACCCACAAAAATAGTACAAAAAGCATCCTGCAATTATTGCTAGTAGGGACTCGGAGCAGGTTCTCCCACACTGTTAGTCCAGATGTCGTCTGGCTGCGATCGATCGCGGTGACATACCCGATCAAGGTCAGGATACGTGATTGTGTCTACTGCCGCTCGGTTGCCGACTACAAGGCATCGCGTTGCCTTGGCGCTGCGATTCTCAAGGAAGTGACCTACCGCCACTCCTGCTTGAAAAGTTGCAGCGTCGCCAGGACGTAATACAGTCTTTGTGTCTCCTTCAATGAGCGTGATCTCGCCTTCGAGGACATAGACCATTTCATCCTCAGCACTATGCCAATGCTTGATCGATGAACGAGAGCCAGGTTGCAGAACTTCGATGAACGCGCCAAACAGGGTAAGCCCTCCTGCTTCGCTGATCCAGAGGGTGCGATTTGGCTCGTGCGCGGCGTGAGAAGGGCTTTCCTCTACGACGAAACGATCAGGAGTGATAACAGTCATACTGACACCTCTAGGAATTCTGGGGCATATATCTATTCCATTATGTCTAGTAGTCTGCCAACCCAAAAATGCGCTTGTGAGGACTGGGGAAAGGGGACAGGGAAAAAGGTAAGAGATTTAAACCCTTTCCCCCTTCCCCTTTTCCCCGCCAAGTGAACTTGGCGAACTACTAGTAGTTTGCCAAGGGAATTTTGCGTGATGGCAAGCTCTTGGGCAGAGGTAGGGGGGAAAGAACTTGTACAAATCTCTCCTCTGCCGACCTCCACAAGCGCGATTTTGGGGAAAGCGAACTACTAGGGTACGAATCGAAGCAAAACTTTATAGATGGTCAGCGTCCAGTCGATCCAAGTAATATTGAAATTAAAGAAATAATTAATATAGATGGTGAGCGACCAATTGGGAAAAATGAAACCGATTATGATAAAACAATTAATATAGATGGTCAACGCCCGATCGAGAAGAGCGCTTTTCAAGAACATGAGATGCTAAATGTAGACGGTAAGCGTCCAATTGACCCTAGCGATTTAGAGGTTGAAGCTGTTATTGACATAGACGGTCAACGTCCGATCGCTAAAAGTAATTTTCTATCTTCAGATACTCTAGAGATAGACGGTAGTCGCCCAATAGGTTCAAATAACAGCTAACACATCAACTAGGGCGATAATGATTGATTTTGAACCTTGAGACAGGTTGTTGCGTCAGTATGTTGATCTTCGGTTGGTTGTTCATGAGCTTCCCCCGATAAATTCTGAGTGCAACAGCTATTGGGACAAAGTGCGATGCGATCGCGTCGCTTGAGATTGAATCAAGTCCATAAGATTTATCTAATTCGAGACTATGCATATAACTTTAATGTTCATAGCTTAGAAGCAGAGGCTCTGTTAGCTAAATCTAATGCCCCAGACGTTGATACCAAGTGGTAGGAAATAACATTTGCTAGCCTAACAACTTAATTCCTTTATCAAACCAGAAACTGCTTGATAAATTTTATACTTTACGTCTACTCTCAACTTCTCATTTATCTCATTTAGTTTAATTAACACTAAGTATAAAAGACTGATTGTAGATATTTTTGGTAACAATGGTCAAATGACATGCTATTAATCTTTTTGAGATATCTCATCAAGATGAATTCTCACGGCTATCAGCATATACTTAGTAAATAAAGTTACTTTTTACTTAGATTTGATTTTTGCGTAGGCGTAGCCCGCCGAAGGCATCACTTACTTTTTACGCAATCTGACAAAACCGCATTGCTCCCTGCCAGCCTCTCTAATTCGCGCATAAAGTGAAATTTTACATTTAATCATGGCAATTTGTAGTGTCTATGGCAATATTAGTGGCAATTTATACTTAATTTTCGATTTTATGTAGGGAAACTGCTTGATTATGGCACGAAATGGGCGATCGCTCGAATGCTGGAGAGTAGGCTCATCGCAGTTTAAAAGTATGCTTTTAAAAGCATTTGGGCTGTTGTTAAATCAAAGTCGGAAAATTTCAATTTATCTGCGAATTCGCTACCTGTTTCAAACCGTTACGCCACAAGCAATTTCACTTTATGCGCGAATCTCGTCGTCTCAAACTCCTATAACTTCCTTGTTCAAATTTCATTTAGTCTGCGAACCGACACTAATTTTTCACCTAAACTTGCCCAGGCGTTTTGAAAGCATAAACGTGCCGCCCCGGCAAACTTATGGTTACAGTCACACTAACCCCCCTTTTTAAGGGGAACTGGAATCAAAGTCCCCCAATTTATCGGGGGATTTAGGGGGATCTAAAACTGTTTGATACCGACAAGAGGACTTTTCAAACATCCTCTTAAATTCAGTATTTTAAGAGGGCAAGCAAGATAATCAGGAAAATCCTTAATTCCTCTAAGGATTTTCCTAATGGTATTTTTTATTATTCGAGGTTAATCTTATAGAAAATTGTCAAATTAATGTTTCATTATGTAAATCATATAAGTCCAATTATTTTCAAGATTTTTTGTCAGCATGAAATAGTTTAAATTGATATTTGCTCAGTTTTTTTAAGTTTATTGCTAATTAAAACCTCTAAAATCCTTCACTGTTTCTTGACAAAACTATCATTAGTTCTACCAATGCGGCCAGAGTTTAAATGATTAATATTAGAGAAGTCGTGAAGAAATCTAAAAGGGTAAACATAGTATGTTTAGCACCAAAATTAGTATTACCGGTTATGAAGTTAGCGAAGAACTGTACAACGGTTCTCGAACTCTAGTTTATCGGGGATATCGAAAAACTGACTCTTTACCAGTGGTGATTAAATACCTGAAAAATCCTTATCCTAGCTTTAGCGAACTCGTACAATTTAGGAATCAGTACACCATTACCAAAAATCTCAACTATCCCAGAATCGTTCAAACCTATACCCTGGAAGCATATCAGAATGGTTATATATTAGTAATGGAAGATTTTGGCGGAGTTTCTCTTAAGGATTATTTCGCCAAAAATAATAATATCGCGTCTGTAGATAAATTCTTACAAATTGCAATATCTTTGTGTCACACCTTAGATATACTCTCCGATTATCGAATTATTCATAAAGATATAAAACCCGCCAATATATTAATTAATCCTGAAACCGATGAAGTAAAACTAATTGACTTTAGTATTGCCTCTTTGTTACCACGAGAAACTCAAACGCTCATTAGCCCTAATGTATTAGAAGGTACACTGGCTTATATTTCCCCAGAACAAACCGGAAGGATGAATCGGGGGATTGACTACCGAACTGACTTTTATTCTTTAGGTATTACTTTTTATGAATTACTTACAGGAAAGTTACCCTTTCAATCAAATGATGTGATGGAGTTAGTGCATTGTCATATTGCGAAACAACCTCCACTTTTAGAGAATAGGGAACAGATTCCCCAAGTTCTTTGTGACATCGTGACCAAATTAATGGCAAAAAATGCCGAAGATCGTTATCAAAGTGCATTAGGGCTAAAATTTGATTTAGAAATTTGTTTAGATCAGCTAAAAGAAATTGGCAGAATTGAGAGTTTTCCAATTGCTCAACGAGATGTGTGCGATCGCTTCATTATTCCTGATAAACTCTATGGAAGAGAAACAGAAGTAGAAACCCTACTCCAAGCATTTGAAAGAGTTAGCCAAGGTGCAACTGAAATGATGCTGGTAGCTGGGTTTTCCGGGATTGGTAAAACTGCGGTTGTTAACGAAGTTCATAAACCGATTGTTCGTCAACGCGGTTACTTTATTAAAGGCAAATATGATCAATTTAATCGGAATATTCCCTTCTCAGCGTTTGTGCAAGCTTTCCGAGATTTAATGGCACAATTGTTAACAGAAAGTGACCCGAAAATTCAGGAATGGAAAACTAAGATTCTAGAAGCTGTTGGTGAGAATGGACAGGTAATTATTGAAGTTATCCCCGAATTAGAAAAAATCATTGGTCAACAAACACCTGCGACAGAATTATCAGGAACTGCGGCACAAAATCGATTTAATTTATTATTCCAAAAATTCACCCAAGTCTTTACCAGTCACAAACATCCATTAGTGATGTTTTTAGATGATTTGCAGTGGGCTGATTCAGCATCACTGATGTTAATGCAGTTATTAATGGCTGATACAAAGCATTTTTTATTAATTGGTGCTTACCGTGATAACGAAGTCAAACCAGCACATCCGTTAATGTTGACTTTGAATGATATCCAAAAAACAGCAGCCACGATTAATACAATTACTTTAGCACCACTGAGTGAAGAACAGGTAAATCAATTAGTTGCTGACACACTGAAATGCTCAGAAAATTTGGCATGGACTCTTTCTCGCTTGATATTTCAGAAAACTCAAGGTAATCCATTTTTTGCTACACAGTTCCTCAAAGCATTACATCAAGATGGATTAATTGAATTTAACTTCGAGTTGAGGTGTTGGCAATGTGATATCACCCATATAAATCAGCGATCGCTCACAAATGATATCGTTGAATTTATGGCATTGCAATTACAAAAGTTGCCAGAATCAACTCAAGAAATTTTAAAATTAGCTGCTTGTATCGGGAATCAGTTTGATTTAGAAACATTAGCAATTGTTTCTAAACAATCAAAAATAGAAACGGCTGTTTGTTTATGGAATGCTTTACAGGAAGGTTTGATTTTACCTCAAAGTGAGGTTTATAAGTTTTTTGTAGGGTCAGAAAATCAAGCTGTTACTCAAGAAAATTCCGAAATTATTGGATATAAGTTTCTCCACGATCGCATTCAACAAGCAGCCTATTCCTTGATTCCCTTAGAGCAAAAGCAAAAAACACATTTTATGATTGGTCAATTGTTGTTGCAAGGGTTATCCGAGCAGGAACAACAAGAACGAATTTTTGACCTAGTAAACCAACTGAATTTAGGACAAGGTGCGATCGCTGAAGATGTTTCCCTTTCGAGCATCGCCACCGATGAGCAGAAAAAACAACAAGCTCAGTTAAACCTGCAAGCAGGGCAAAAGGCAAAATTGTCGGCAGCTTATCAAGCATCCCTGATTTATTGTACTACTGGGATTGATTTATTACCTACAACCGCTTGGCAAACTGACTATAAATTAATATATAGCTTGCACCGCGAGGGTTCAGAAGCAGCTTATCTGTGTGGTGATTTTGACCGAGCCGAAGTCCTTTATGGGGAAGCACTTAGCCATGCTCAAACACCCCTGGACAAAGCGGTGATTTATCGCGTGCAGATGACTCAATATCAGCTTCAGGGACGCAATGCGGAAGCGATCGCTATGCAACGCCAAAGTTTACAGCTACTTGACTGGGAACTACCAAAAGAACAAGAGTTGATTCAAGAAAGTCTGGATAAAGAAATTGCCATAGTTAACAGATTTTTAGAACAGCAGACTGTTGAATCCATTCTCGATTTTCCCAAAATGTCAGATGCCAGCATTGCAGAAATGTTACGAATTTTACAAATTCTCTTCTATGCTGCATGGCTTAATGGTCAACCGACTTTAGGATTGCTGGTACTCGCCAAGATGACGACTTTATCTTTGCAGTATGGTAACAGCGAGATGTCCCCCTTTAGCTATGCCGGCTATGCCTTAATTGCCAATGCCATCCTCAAAGACTTGGGAACAGCTTATCAGTTTGGACAAACAGCGGTACAGCTTTGCGAACAGTTTGACAATGCAGATGTCCGGGGAATGACTAATTTTATCTTTGCTGCGGATGTCCATAGCTGGAGTCATCCAATTAGAGAAGCAGATAAATATTATGACAACGCCTATAAATATGGCATGGAAGCAGGGAACTGGCTGACCGTTGGCTTTATGATCATGCAAAGTGGTTCCGATCGCCTCACTTATGGTAAAAACCTAGATGAACTATATGCGATCGCTCAAGCTCATGCAGATTTTCTCCGTCACATCAAAAGTTTAGAGAACTTAGATGCTTTAATAGCCGGAGTTATTCAACCAATTCGCAATCTTCTTGGTTTAACAAAAACCACCTTTAGCTTTGATGATGATAGTTTCAGTGAAGCTGAGTATTTACAAAAATATGGCAATACTCCTTATCATCTGGCTTGGTTATATTCGGTCAAAATTCGTCATGCTTATTTATTTGACTACAAAGCCGCATACCCAGATTTAATTCCTCAACTGAGCATAATTGAAAACACGATTTCCAGTCATGCCAAAGTGCCTTCTAGCGTGTTTTACGTAGCATTAATGCATCTATCTCTAGCTGAAATTGCTAGCGACGAACAAGAGCGTCAGTTCCATTGGCAAGCGCTGATTCCCCTAGAGGAACGCTTAAATAATTGGGCAACAGCCTGTCCAGAAAATATTCTCCACAAGTGTCTTCTAATACAAGCAGAAAAAGCACGACTAAAGGGAAAAAAAGCAGAGGCACTTGATTTTTACGAACAAGCCATTGCTCAAGCTCAACATCAAGGTTATGGTTACGAACAAGCGCTAGCCAACGAACTTGCAGCTAAATTTTTCCTCAATTGGGGGAAAGAAAAAGCCGCCTCAGATTATCTACATGAAGCTTACTATTGCTATAGCCGTTGGGGCGCAAAAGCCAAAATTTTGGACTTAGAAAAATGCTATCCCCAACTTCTCAAACCTATTTTAGAACAGCAACAACTTACCCTCAATCCCCTAGAAAGTATTTACTTTTGTGCGACTTCCTCTTCTACTCGCACTTCTACCACAGGTAGCACCAGTATTTCCGATGCCCTAGATTTAACCTCTGTCCTCAAAGCCGCTCAAGCTATTTCCAGTTCTCTGGAATTAGATCAACTCATTGCCAGCCTCACTCGCATTATTCTAGAAAACTCTGGTGCGAAAAAAGCTGTACTGCTGCTTCCCCAAGAAGATATTTGGCAAGTTCGAGCAATTACGTCTATCGATCGTGAGCAAATACAAACTATACTCAAAACACAATCACTAGATAATTGTCAAGACATTCCTGTAAATATTATCTATTATGTCAAAAATACCCAACAAACAGTTGTGATTGACAATTGCCAAACAGATATCCCTGGTTTAATTGGGGAATATATATTGCAATATCAACCCCAAAGTTTATTTTGTACTCCGATTATTAATCAGGGACATTTAGTCGGAATTATCTACCTAGAAAATCAACTGACTCAAGGGGTATTTACTAGTGATCGGATCAGCATTATTCACTTATTATCTTGTCAAGCAGCGATATCTCTAGAAAATGCTCGGCTTTATCAACGATCTGGGCAAGCATTACAAGATTTACAACAAGCACAACTGCAAATTATCCAAGGTGAGAAAATGTCTGCACTGGGTAATTTGGTTGCTGGAATAGCCCATGAAATGAATAATCCTTTAGGCTTTATTTCTGCGACTCTTAAACAAACCAAACCGACTCTTAATGATATTATTGAACACTTAAGTTTATATCAAGAGACATTGACCAACAAGAGTGATGAAATCAAAGACCACGCTGAAGAAATTGACTTAGATTATACCTTAGAAGACTTTCCAAAAATGATAGATGCAATGGTGATAGCTTGCGACAGATTGATAAATATTAGTACTAGTCTCCGCACTTTTTCTCGTGCTGATAAAGATTACAAAGTGCCATTTAATATCCACGAAGGAATTGATAGTACAGTGTTAATCCTCAAACATCGCTTGAAAGCAAATGAAGAACGTCCAGCAATTGAAGTAATTACTAACTATGGTAATTTACCCTTAATTAATTGTTTTGCCGGACAATTAAATCAAGTATTTATGAATATTATCGCCAATGCAATTGATGCCTTTGAAGAATCAAATATTGGGCACACTTTTGCAGAAATTCAAGCTAAACCTAACTGGATTAAAATTACAACATTCCATGTAGATGAATATGTGAAAATATCAATTACTGATAATGGTCAAGGAATTAGTGAAGCAGTCAAACAAAAGATTTTCGATCATTTGTTTACTACTAAAGAGGTGGGTAAAGGAACTGGTTTAGGATTAGCGATCGCTAAGTCTATTGTGGTAGAAAAACATCACGGTAGTTTGGATGTGTATTCTACCCCAGGCAAGGGAACTGAATTTGTGATCACCTTACCGATTCTGGCTTGATTTAGTAAACAAGGCAGTTTATTAGGTCATATAAGAGTTTATCAAACATTTGTCCTGCCAGATCATCTCTTTTGAGAGATTGCGACATTAGTTAACATTTAGCTAATGACAAGACTTGCAGAATGTAGACACATTCTGCACAGTTTTACAAATATAAAAAATCAATTTGCATCAACACTTTTGATATAAATGGCTACTCAGACTTCTAACTTAATCATTCCTGGATATCAAATTAATTCTCAACTGTATACAGGTTCCAGAACCAGAGTATATCGAGCTATAAGAAAGCAAGATAAACTCCCTGTGGTCATCAAATTTCTCATTTCGGAATATCCCAACTTCAACGAGTTATTACAATTCCGCAATCAATATACTATTAGTAAACATCTCAAGATTAATGGAATTGTTAATAGTTTATCGTTAGAAAACTATGGCAATAGTTATATTCTGGTGATGGAAGATATTGGGGGAATTTCGTTACAAGAATATATTCAAAGGAATACCCTTTCTCTACTTGAATTCTTATCAATCGCCATTCAATTAACCAAGGTTCTCCATGATTTACACCAAAATCGGGTAATTCATAAAGACATCAAACCTGCAAATATTCTGATTAACCCACAAACAAAACAAATTCAACTGATTGATTTTAGTATCGCTTCATTACTGCCTAAAGAAAACCAAGAAATTAAAAGTCCAAATGTTTTGGAAGGAACTCTGGCTTATATCTCCCCAGAACAAACCGGCAGGATGAATCGAGGAATAGACTACCGCAGCGATTTTTATTCCCTTGGGGTTACATTTTATGAATTATTAACAGGAGAATTACCATTTGACAGTAGCGATCCGATGGAGTTGGTGCATTGTCATCTGGCGAAAATGCCTATTGCATTAGACAACAGGTTCACCCTGAACGGAGCCAAAGGGAAAGAAATTCCGCAGGTAGTTGCAGATATTATCATCAAGTTGATGGCGAAAAACGCTGAAGATCGATATCAAAGTGCCTTGGGATTAAAATCAGATTTAGAAAAATGTCTTGTCCAGTTCCAAGAAATTGGTAGAGTTGAATACTTTGAAATTGCTCAGAGGGATATTTGCGATCGCTTTTTAATTCCCGAAAAACTCTATGGACGAGAATCAGAAGTTGCTACCTTGTTGCAAGCTTTTGAGCGCGTCGCCAATGGCGCATCGGAAATGATGCTGGTGGCAGGATTTTCGGGAATTGGGAAAACAGCTGTTGTGAATCAAGTCCACAAGCCGATTACCCGTCAGCAAGGATACTTTATCAAAGGTAAGTTTGACCAATTCAATCGCAATGTTCCCTTCTCAGCTTTTGTGCAAGCTTTATGCAATTTAATGGGGCAATTGTTGTCAGAATCTGACGCACAATTGGCACAGTGGCGAAGCCAGATTCTTGAAGTTGTGGGAGACAATGGACAAGTTCTCATTGAGGTGATTCCCGAACTAGAACGGGTAATTGGCAAACAACCTCCTGCGCCAGAACTGTCATCAACTGCGGCTCAAAATCGGTTTAACTTATTGTTCCAAAAGTTTATTGCCATTTTTACTAGATTAGAACATCCACTGGTGATATTTTTGGATGACTTACAGTGGGCAGATTTGGCTTCACTCCAGTTAATTAAACTGCTGATGGAGGATAACAGCTATCTGCTGTTGTTGGGGGCTTATCGAGATAATGAAGTATCACTTGTACACCCTTTTATATTGACAGTAGAGGAACTGAAAAAAGTTGGCAAGACTGTCAATACAATTACCCTTGATCCCCTTTCCTTAAATGATACGAATCAGTTGATTACTGATACATTACATTGTGGTAGTGAGTCTGCACAGTCTTTGACAGAATTAATCTTTCGCAAGACACAAGGTAATCCATTTTTTATCACTCAATTTATCAAAGCATTACACGAAGAGGGCCAAATTACGTTTAATTGCGATCGCGGTTATTGGGAATGCGATCTTGCCCAAATCAACACCCAATCTCTTACCGATGATGTTGTAGAATTTATCGCCCAACAGTTGCAGAAATTGCCTAGAGAAACGCAAAATGTCCTCAAATTAGCTGCTTGCATCGGCAACCACTTTGATTTGCATACTTTAGCTATTGTTTCTGAACAATCACCAGCAGAGGCGGCGACAGCTTTGTGGAAAGCTTTGCAGTCAGGACTAATTCTGCCCCAAAATCAGATGTATAAATTTTATCTGAGCCACGAGCAAGGACAGACAAATACTGACAACATCGAGAATGTCACCTATCGCTTTCTGCACGATCGCGTCCAACAAGCTGCCTACTCTTTAATTCCAGCAGATCAGAAGCGCCAAACTCATCGCACAATTGGCGAATTGCTACTGGGCTACACTACTAAAGTAGAGCTAGAAGAAAAAATCTTTGATATTGTCAACCAATTGAATTACGGTGTTGAACTAATTACCCAGCCCAGCAAACGCCAAGAACTGGCTGAGTTAAATTTAGTGGCAGGTAAGCGAGCAAAACTGGCTACGGCTTATGAGTCTGCATATACTTACTTCGATCGAGGAATTCATCTGTTGAGTTCGGATTGTTGGCAGAGTCAATATGCCCTCGCCCTAGATTTATATGTGGGTGCGGCGGAGTCAGCTTGTTTGAAAACTGATTTTGAGACGATGAAAGCTTTGTGTGATTATATTCTGACAGTTGTCACCAAGATTCAGGATCGAGTTAAAATTTACGAACTCCTGATTTTTTACTATCACAATCAATCTCAGTTTTGCGAAGCAGTAACGTTGGCGGTGCAAACTTTAAACCATCTCGGTGAAAAATTTCCAGCCAATCCGAATACTGAGGATTTTCTAGATGCACTTCAGACAACTACCGAGTTGATTCAGCAGGTGGGCTTTGAAAATCTGGCTGAACTCCCACCTATGCAAAATTCTGAGAAACTAGCGGTGATGAAAATTCTGCGCTGCTCTTGCTTTCCTGCCTATTTTGCTGTACCAGAAATGTTGGGGTTGCTGGTGTGCCGACTAGTGGATGTGACATTGAAATATGGTCATTCACCTTTAACTCCCTTTGCCTTTGGGATTTTTAGTGTATTAATTAACGCAGTTGTCGGGGATATTGAGACCGGTAAACAATTTGGGGAATTAGCGATCGCTTTAGAACAGCAGCAGCCCGATCTAGAATACCGAGCGGTGACATATAACGCCATCTACGGTTTATCGCACCATTTTTACAAACCTGTGCGCGATGCTCTCCAACCTCTAATTTTAGGTTATCAAAGCTTTGCTCAAAATGGAGATGCTGAAAGTTCTGCTTACTGCCTGATCAATGCCTACTTTTGTGCAATTCTATCGGGACAGAATCTCAAAGACATTCAAACTGAATATGAGAAATACATTCAGTCGGTAATGGGTTTGAAACAAGAACAAGTGATTCACCAATTGCATATTTGGATGCAGGTAGTTCATAACCTGACTGAATCTGTAGAAAATCCTGCTTTCCTCCAAGGTGAATATTTTGATATTACAGTCAAGTTGCCTGAACTATATCAAGACAGTAACTTTAACACCATCAACTACGCTCATACAGCTCAGGCAATGCTGGCTTATTTGTTGGGTGACTATGAACGTTCTCTCTCTCATGCCTTGGCTACAGAACCACATTTAGGAGCTAGCACCGGCAAATTTTTTGTCTCAGCGCATAATTTATATTATTCACTATCTATAACAGCTTTATATTCTCAGTCTTCTCCATCAGAGCAGAGTGAATATCTCAAAAAATTGCAGAGTAACCGGCAGAAAATGAAGAATTTGGCAAACTATTGTCCAGAAAACTTTTTGCATCGATTTTTGCTGATGGAGGCTGAGATTTACCGTCTGCAATATGACTTCTGTACTGCCATTGACCTATACGATCACGCCATAGCTGTAGCAAAAGACAACGGCTACCTCCAAGAAGAAGCACTTAGCAACGAACTGGCCGCTAAATTCTACCTGAATTGGGGTAAAGAAAAAGTTGCCGCTAGTTATATGGAGTCAGCTTATTATTGTTATGCTCGTTGGGGTGCTAAAGCCAAAACCGACGATCTAGAAAACCGCTACCCCGATTTACTGCGCCCAATTTTAGAGCAAGTCACGCAAAACTGGAGTCCACTAGAAACATTGGCAACTCTTGCCACTTCTAATATCTCACTTCCTGCCTCTACAAAAGCCACCTATCTTGTTAGTAAGAGTCTCAATACATCTCTAGATTTTGCCACAGTCCTCAAAGCATCTCAAAGTCTTTCCAGTACGATTCATCTTGACGAACTGCTGCGCCAACTAACTCAAATTATTCTGCAAAACTCTGGTGGCGATCGCTGTGCTTTAATCCTCCCTAATAGCAATGGCAAGTGGTATCTGCAAGCCATTGCCACATCCGAAACAACTCAACTTTGCTCAGAACCACTGGAAGGGAATCTCAATATACCAGTGAAGCTAATTCAGTATGTCAAAAACACTCAAGAAATGGTAGTGATTGATCGTCTCAAAACGGATCTACCGGTGATCGATGAATATTTAACCCAGCAGCAAGCTCAAAGTATTTTATGCTTGCCGATTCTCCATCAAGGAAATTTGATTGGGATTTTGTATTTGAAGAATCGCTCTACTAGTGGGGTGTTTACTAGCGATCGCATTCTTATTCTCGACTTTCTTTGCACCCAAGCCGCCATTTCTTTGGAAAATGCTCGATTGTATCAGCAAGTCGCCAACTATTCTCAAAACCTGGAAGCAGAAGTAGAGCAGAAAACTCAGGCACTCAACCAAAAAGCCCAAGATTTAGAACAAGCCTTGCAACATCTGCAAAAAACCCAGTCACAATTAATTCATACTGAAAAAATGTCATCCCTTGGTCAACTGGTGGCAGGAGTTGCTCATGAAATTAACAATCCCGTTAGCTTTATTAAGGGTAATCTCAATTATCTAGAAAATTACATTGTCGATTTGATGAGTTTACTGGCACTTTATCAAGAGGAATCTGCTCAACCTAGTTCTAAAATTCAAGCAAAATGTGAAGAAATAGAAGTTGATTTTATCTGTCAGGATGCCATTAAGATTTTACAATCGATCAAAATTGGGAGCGATCGCATTAGCCAAATTGTCTTGAGTTTACGTAACTTTTCTCGCTTAGATGAAGCATCAATTAAAGCTGTAGATTTACATAGTGGCATTGAAAGTACACTATTAATTTTGCAAAATCGCTTACAATCTGGCGAACATGAGCCGGAGATACAAATCATTAAAGAATATGGTAATCTCCCAACTATCACCTGCTATCCCGCCCAGCTTAATCAAGTATTTTTACATATTCTGAACAATGCCATTGATGCAATTCGAGAATATGCTGAGGATACAGAACAGCTACAAATACGGATTTGTACTGAAGTGATCGATCATCAGCAAATACGCATTGCGATCGCTAATACTGGTAGTTTTATTCCAGTTCATATTCAAGAACGGATATTTGAACCATTTTTCACTACTAAACCTGTAGGCCGCGGTACAGGCTTAGGATTATTTGTCAGCTATTCTATTATTAAAAAACATGGTGGCAATATCACCGTCAATTCTCTACCGCACAAGGAAACAGAATTTACAATTTTCATTCCGATTAAAACTTAGTTGCTTAAACCTCTTCTAAGCTAGTCAGATCGCTGTATGCCTGCACAGTTTCTCATGCTTGATATCTAGCTGAAATCTAGGAACAGAAATTTTGATTGGTCTTCCTCTGTTTTTTTTAGTTTTCCAAACTCGTTTTGGGATTTGAGGACGAATACCTCGTTTGCGTAGATCAGTGCGTTTTTGTTTCGAGTCGTAACTTTTATCAGCAGCTAGTACTTTGATTCGCTTACGTGGTCTGCCACGTTTTAATGTTTTAAGCTTAACTTTATCGAGTAGAGGTACTACTTGTTCTCTCTCGTTACCGTTGGCTGGGGTAGTGCAATTAGCCAAAGGCATTCCATTCCCCTCTGTAAGCGTGTGTATTAAAATACCTATGTCCATTTTTTCAGTTGAGCGCTGACGCAAAAGGGATTCAAAATTTACTCGCGCTCAATGCGGACATTGCACTACTAGTAGTCTGCCAACCCAAAAATGCTAAGTGAAGACTGGGGAAAGGGAAAGGGGTAAGGGATTTGAAACCTTTCCCCCCGCCCCTTATCCCCAGAGGGGACCCCACCTTCCCCCTTACCCTTTACCCCGCCAAGTTCACTTGGCGAACAGGTGGACGCTGAAAAAGCAGCCGGCCGTCCAGTGAAGCTTGTCAGGAATTGCGTTGCAGCCAAAGGAGCGCGGTTACTGTTTCGGGAATTGGTTAGAGAGTTGAGCAAATCTTCTATTTCGGGGGCGATCGCCAGGCAGATTTTGAGATCGCCACGCTCCGCTTGTAATGACAAGTATTTAAGTGGATATAGTATCAGAGATTGGGACTGTAACTGTCCGTAAAGGTTGAAATTAATTAAGATTTCCTTAAATATTTTTTTGAAGTGCCCTGTAGATAAATTTTGGGGCGTAATCTTCTTAATAGAAGACTTCTATTTCTGCATTTGCTAATTGTGGATCATTTGCCAAACAAGTTACCTCAAGACTTATCTAAGGATCTAAAGCGCGATTTTCAGGTGATCAACCGAGCGCTGCGGGTATTGAGTGCCTGTACCCAAGCTGTGATTCGAGCCGTCGATGAAGCAACACTACTACAAACCCTTTGTCAACTGATTACTGAAGAAGCAGCTTACCGCATGGCATGGGTTGGGTATGTTTGTCACAACGAAGCCAAGACTGTTCAGCCTATTGTCTGGGCAGGCTACGAAGCTGAATACTTGAAAACCGTAAACATTACTTGGGCAAATACGTCACGAGGTCAGGGTCCGACCGGGAGAGCAATTCGATCGCGCCAGCCCATCGCCTGCCAAAATATGCTAGAAGATCCCAACTTTGCACCCTGGCGTCAGACGGCACAGCAACGGGGCTACCAATCCTCACTGGTCATACCCCTATTTGATGCAAGAGAAGTTTTTGGAACTTTGAATATTTACTCCTCTGAAGCCGATGCGTTTAATCCGCAAGAATTAGCTTTGTTGACAGAACTTTCGGATAGTTTGAGTTTTGGTATTCTGGCCTTACGGGCAAAGCAGAAACGCCAGCAGCTAGAACAAGCCCTGAAACTGTCGGAAGATAAATTTGCCAAAGCTTTTTATAGCAGTCCGATCGCTAAAAGTATCATCACTCTAGATGAGGGACGATATTTGGATGTGAACCATAGTTTTGAGTGGCTATTTGGCTATGTCCGAGAGGAAGTGCTAGAGCGTACAACTTTAGAATTGCAGATTTGGCAGAAAGCAGGCGATTGCCAACAGATGCTTCAAGAGTTGAAATTCCAGGGAAAACTCAGAGACTATGAAGTGCAACTTCAGAAGCATAACGGTGAAAAAATTCTTTGCCATATTTCCGCCGAACTAATTCAAATTGAAGAGACGATCTGTATCCTCTCTGCAATTGAGAACATTACGGAACGCAGACAAGCAGAACTAATGATTTTGCGGCTCAATGAAGAGTTGGAACAGCGTGTTGCAGAACGTACTGCCGAACTGACCGAGGCGACTAAACAATTGCAACTATTAAATCAGGAGTTGCAGCAATCCAATCAGGAATTAGAACAGTTTGCCTATGTCGCCTCTCACGATTTACAAGAACCGTTGCGGGCGGTAACAGGATATACCCAATTACTCATGAGTGAGTATGGCGATCGCTTCGATAGCACAGCCCAATCCTACGCTAACTTTGTGGTGGATGGGGCAAAGCGAATGCAACGACTCATTCAAGATTTGCTGGCATACTCACGGGTAGGCACTCGTGGTAAGGAATTTGTCACCACTGATTGTAATCTGGCTGTGCAGCAAGCACTACGTAACTTGCGCGTGGCGATCGCCGAAAATCAGGCTACGGTCACTGTCGAACCACTACCAACATTGAACGCAGACCAAAATCAACTAGTGCAACTCTTCCAAAATCTGATTGGTAATGCAATTAAATTCCATGAAGACAATCGCCCTGATGTTCAGATTCAAGCCACAAAACGTGATCAAGATTATTTATTCCAGGTGAAAGATAATGGTATCGGTATTTCGTCGCAATATTTAGACCAAATCTTTGAGGTATTCAAACGGCTGCACACCCATGATGAATATCCCGGTACAGGGATTGGACTAGCTATCTGTAAAAAAATTGTGACGCGCCATAGTGGAGAAATTTGGGCTGAATCTTCCCTTGGCATGGGTACAACATTCTATTTCACTATCCCCCGTAGTATTTATGAGTAGCAATCCCAATTTACGACCTGTTGAAATTTTATTAGTTGAGGACTCTGCTAGTGATGCCAATTTAATCATTCGAGAACTTAGCAAAGCCGAAGTTGCCAATAATTTGCATTGGGTCAAACATGGTGAAGCAGCTATAGATTATCTCTGCTGCCGAGAAAAGTTTGCTGATGCCCTACGTCCCGATCTAATTTTGTTGGATTTAAATCTACCCAGAATGGATGGTCGTGAGGTGTTGAAAATAGTTAAAGCAGATTCAGCTTTGAAGCGAATTCCAATTGTGATTTTAACAACATCAAATGATGAAGAAGATATTCTACATTCCTATAATCTCAATGCCAATTGCTATATCACCAAACCACTTGATATTCAGCAATTTATTCGTGTTGTTCGACTAATCGATGAGTTTTGGTTGGCTGCTGTTGAGTTACCTGGTGAGTAGAGTTAGCCTCTACCTTTATTAAATCCCTGGTCTAATACTTCACTTCTACCCGATATTGTCAGCCACGGAGATTCATTTTCCTATGCAGCAAGAATCTATTCAAGTTTTATTAGTAGAAGATAGTCTTACAGATGCCCAGTTATTTGAACACGTGTTCTTCCGAGCCGCTACAGGTGACTGGAAACTAGTTCATGCAAAACGGTTGAGCGAGGCTATTAACTATTGCTGTACGCAATCCTTCGATCTGGCATTGCTTGATCTCCGATTGCCTGATTCTGAGGGATTGGCAACTGTATCACGGCTGCATCAAGTGATTCCCGACATTCCAATTATTATTTTGACCGTATCTGATGATGAGGAATTAGCCTTAGAAGCGATGGCACAAGGGGCACAGGATTATCTAGTAAAAGATCAGGTGACAATCCAACTTCTGCGGCGTAGTATTCGGTATGCAATGGAGCGATCGCAAATTCTCCAACAACTCAAGAATCGTGAACGAGAAGCGTTACAAGCACTGGATAGAGAACGGGAATTAAATCAGCTTAAGTCCTACTTTGTTTCAATGGTATCCCATGAATTTCGGAATCCCTTAAGCGCATTACGAGTTTTGAGTGAAGTTTTACTCCACTATGATAGTAACCTGACTGCACAGAAGAAAGAAACCTATTCCCAACAAATAAATACAACAGTTAACCACATGTGTCAGCTTTTAGATGAAGTGATATTGTTGGGAAAAGTCGATACGGGTAATTTTGAAATTGAATTAAGACCACTTCATCTTAAAGAATTTTGTGAGGAGTTAATCACCTCTTTTCAATATAGTGATGAAAATCAACATTCCATAATTTTAGATTGTCAGCAAGATTTACATCCAATAGAAATGGATGCCGATCTTTTAAGGCATATCCTTGCCAATCTGATTTCAAATGCACTTAAATATTCTCCGTCTGGTAGTGAAGTTAGAGTTGAAGTCAGTTTCCTAAATGATCAAGTGACATTCTGTATTCGCGATCGCGGCATCGGTATTCCTGAAACCGAACAGCATCGATTATTTGAGACTTTTAGCCGTTGCAGCAATGTTGGCAAAATTCAAGGAACTGGGCTTGGTTTAGCGATTGTTAAACGTTGTGTTGATTTATATACAGGAGAAATTTCTATTGAAAGCCAAGTTGGTATTGGCACTAACGTGACAGTACTATTACCAGTAGGTGATTCCGCACTCCGGTGAATTGTGAGGTCAACTAAAGTACCTTAACTCAACTGTGCCACAAGTTGATTCTCCAAAAGTGTGTCATTAGTTAATAAGTCTTCAACGGTGATTCGCAAAAAGCGTTGTTCATCAACTTGAAAGAGAATTTTGATGCGATCGCTTCCAGGATATCCGGCTGGCGTCAGTTGGGCAATTGTCTTCGCACCTTCTCGATCGTTGAGGGGTTTGACGCTGGTTTCATTACCATCCAGACGACGAGTAATTAAGCGATCGCCATCAAAATAAACTTCAGTACTACCCGTATCTGCTCCCAATTCTCCCATAATTAATTCAATACTAGGCTGATTTTCCACAGAAGCGCCTAAGACTAATTCCACTGGCTGACTCATTGGGTATGCCTGTCCAGCTTTAATCAGAGAATGCCATTTGTGACGCTGATTGCGGCGATCCCAGTAGCGGATACCATAACTATGATACAGAAAGTCTTTGATTTGTATCCCTTGAGCTAACTGTAAAGCACCTTGAGCGATCGCTTCAAAGGGACGTTCGCAACGGATTTTTTCTGGCTCAAAATACTGTTTGATCCATGTCTGCACTGCTGGCAATTGCACTGTTCCGCCAACTAACAAAACTGCATTAATATCTGGAAGTTCTATCCCTTGGCGTTTTGCTTGTTGCAACAGTGTGGCCATCGACTCATCCAATAACTCAAAAAAGGCGTGTTCTTTGAGGATATTTTCAAACGTGTCGCGGTTTAGTTCTAGTTCATAGCTTTCAAATGTCTCATCATCAAAATAAACTTCACTAGCTTGGTTTTGGGTTGATAGCTGAATTTTTACCCGTTCTGCTAATCTTGTCGTCAAAGGACTTACCGCCAACTCTTGAGTTTTGGCAAAGTAATCTACTAACCAATTATCAATATCAGTGCCACCCAGATTTTGCCCAGCTTTCGCCAATACACGGGCAGTTTTGACTTTTTGTTTTGAATCTTCAGCCAGAGATTTATTACCCCACTTGAGGATAAAACCTAGCGGTTTGGTGGTTGCTTGCACACCTCGATCTAACCGCACAAGGGACAAATCTAAAGTACCACCGCCAAAGTCAATCACTAAAAGAATTTCTTGATCTGCCAAACCATAGCCCAAGGCGGCGGCTGTGGGTTCATCCAGCATTCGCACTTGTTCCACGGGGAGAGCTTGACAAACTTTCCCCAACCAGTGACGATAAGCTTCAAAACTGTCTACAGGTACGGTTAACACGAGAGAATCTAAGCCACCTTCCAGAGGCACTAGTTGTTCAATTACTTTGGTGAGAAACCATTGCCCTACTTGTTCAAAGGTGACAATTTGCCCATCTAGTTCGGGTAAGAAACCTTGAATATCTGCACCGATACCGCGTTTGAAGCTGCGGAAAAATCGCGTTTCGCCTTTGAGGTCAAAACCGCGATCACGTACTTGTTGCCCGACTAAGACTTTATTTTGGGCTGCGTCTTCAACATAAACCAAGCTGGGAATCAGTGGCGGATTGAGACTTTGTTTAATTGATAAGCCTGGTAGAGTCAGGGTTTCTGGCTGTTGGGTTACGGGGTTCCAACGAGCAATGACTGTGTTGCTAGTACCAAAATCGATTGCGATCGCCATATTTTATATTTATTCTCTCGCACGAAGATGCCAAAGCTGCTTTCTTTGTGATTATTCTCCATAAGCTACCAAAAATGCAAATGCGCCTATACGCTTTCTTCTTTGCATCCCAACCTAGATGAATAAATTGTTTCAGACTTCTGTATACACCGTAGGGTGGCTTGGGGGAGAGGTTATTCCAGGATTACTGAATTGATGTTCTAGAATCTCCAGCTTCCCATATCTGAAGTTGCCTTTCAGCCGCAACTATGCAATTGAGATGCTTGGGTGGATACAAAAAATGATCGTAAGCTAATGCCATCTGTCTAGCGGCTTCAGTATATGGCACTCGTCCTATTCCCGTACCCAATCCAGGACAGGCAATGGTGTTAATTTTTTGCCTAGCTTGTTGGTTATGGTGGCGAACTGCTAGCAGCATCGCCCACATCGCGATATAAGGAATATCTGTCCCAGCAATGATCATAGGAACTCGCATCGTAGGGGTATGAGCCAAAAAAGGATGCTTGTGATGATCTGTTTCCACAATCATTAGACTTATCCGCAAAACGTAAATGCTTACTGTGAATGGGTTTGAGCAATTCAGATTGAATAGGCGATCGCTATCTTACTCTACGAGAAAATAGGTGTTTGGCGGCATTCTGAGACAAAAAATTAAAATTAGAGTAAAAAGTACAAAACGATGAAATCAATTTCAGGATAAAAAATTAAGTATTAATGGTTAAGGATACTAAGCGATTAAGTCTTAACCTAATCAGCCCACAAACTGCCAGAATTACCTGACTATATCGATGACGAGCGAGACGGAATTTTTCCGAGGCTACTCGAAATATTTTTACCCGACATATCATGTGTTCAACGGCAATTCTGCGAGACGAAAGTTGTTTATTCTCTTGTTTTTGGAATTCCGAAATTTCTGTATTCTTTCGTTTCTTATGAGGTGTGGTAATGGCATCATCTCCAATATAAGCCTTATCACCTATAAACCTTTGTGAGTCAGCAAATTTATTCCGAGTATCTCGAAATAAATTAATATCACTTGTTTTTCCCAGCATTCCCACACAGATATCTACAATATCTTCACCACCTGGTAAGACAATAAACTGGTTTTTTAGAGTATGCATTTTTTTCTTACCAGAGTAATATCTTTTTGTTCTTGATAGTCTACAGGTCTCGCTGTAGCCTGTTCTGCACTATCAACAATTAATTCATACTCGGACAGCATTTGCTGCAATTCTTGATATTTTTGACTATCTACTGACGCTTCTTCTATTTGAGATGCTGGTAAAATTTCTCTCAAAATATCTACCCAATAGTTAAAAGCATCATTCGCTTTTGTTTTGGAAATATCAAAGAGTAACCCTAAAATTTCAAAAATTGGTTTTTGTCTGAGGTAAACTAGACACAAGCATATTCCTTCTTTCGGTGACATCTCTGGTTTGCGTCCGCCTCCCTTGGCAATAATCCGAACTTTATTTTTTTCAATTTCTGCTTGTTTCTCTCTATGCCTTTTTTCCGCTAAGGATACCAATGCTAAAAACTGGTCATAATTAATCCCTATTAATCGTTTTGCTTCGTGGGGATGTGATTCAATTCTTGCTAAAGGGTTTGTCATATTATCTACATATAATTTTTACTCCGTTTTTTATTATCCCACTTTGTTTATATTAAGGATAAGTCTATTGATGTTCCTACAGGCTGTTCACCCAAATAATCTTCAAGAATGCGCTGCTGGACTCTTGCCATTAAGGAATGACCAAAAAAACGGATAATTGCCGCATCTATGCCACCATCCATCATTCCGAAAGAGTTAGCAGGGCTGACCATACAATCAAAATCTGGCAACCACTCGAAATAGTTATTCACTATTTCTACATTGGGTAAATAATTAAAATGCTGTTGAAAGGCTGCACACAACAAAGAGTCAGGAGCTACCAATATCAATTTCAAGCTTTCATTTCCTCCGCTTGAATACCTATTTTAAACCTCAGCTAGGGCAACAATCAACGGTTTTTCTGTATTATCAGCCTTGTCTTTTATTTATACTACATATATAATACAAAATATGTTACCACTCAGTTGGTGACTGTTTGTCGCTTGAACAAAAGGAAATTTTATGATTCCCCGAACACGCATCCGAAATATTGGTATCTCTGCCCACATCGACTCTGGTAAAACTACGCTGTCAGAGCGAATTCTCTTCTACACGGGCAGAATCCACGCTATTGAGGAAGTGCGGGGAGGCGGTAAGGGTGCAACGATGGATTTTATGCCAGAGGAAAAACTGCATGGTATAACCATCACTTCCGCTGCTACTACCTGCCAGTGGCACGATACTCAAATTAACTTGATTGATACACCTGGACACGTAGATTTCACAATTGAAGTGGAACGTGCCCTGCGAGTATTGGATGGGGCAGTGATGGTGCTGTGTGCTGTGGCGGGTGTGCAGTCCCAGTCTATTACAGTGGATCGGCAAATGAAGCGCTACCGTGTGCCGCGTTTAGCGTTCATCAACAAGATGGATCGGATGGGAGCAGATCCATTTCGTGTAGTACAGGGAATATGCGATCGCTTGCAACTAAATGCGGTATTGCTCCAGTATCCGATCGGCAGTGAAGATCAATTCCAGGGAGTAATTGACCTGGTGGAAATGACCGCCGACTACTTTGAGGGCGAAAACGGGGAAAACTTGGTGAAAAAGGCAATTCCCGAACCTCTTAGGGATGAGGCGCAACAGGCACGCGATAAGCTGCTAGATGCTTTGTCGCTGTTCTCAGAACCGATGACTGAGATGTTACTGGCGGGTGAGGAGATTCCCAAAGAATTAATTTGGCAAACCATCCGACAAGCAACCTTGAGCCTCGAATTTACGCCTGTATTGCTGGGTTCGGCATTCAAAAATAAAGGAGTGCAAAACTTATTGGATGCAGTTGCGCTTTATCTACCATCTCCTGTAGATAGAGAAGTGGTCAAAACCGCGGAGTCGGTGAGTGTCTACCCTAATCCCGATGCTTCCTTGGTGGCATTGGCATTTAAACTCACTGTTGAATCCTTTGGACAGTTGACCTATACCCGGATTTACTCTGGGACGCTCAAACCTGGCGATACCGTCTACAACTCGCGGACTGAACAGCGAGTGCAAATCGGTCGCTTGGTGAGAATGCACGCCAATAAGCGAGAAGAGCTAAAAGTTGCCGTGGCTGGGGATATTGTGGCTCTGTTGGGTGTGGATTGCGCTTCTGGTGATACATTCTGTTCTGGGGAACCACTGGTATCTCTAGAGAAGATGTTTGTACCGGAACCAGTGATTACGCTGGCAATTACGCCCAAGAAACAAGAAGATAGCGATCGCCTTTCCAAGGCACTCAATCGCTTTCAAAGGGAAGATCCCACCTTCCGATTGAGCATCGATCCCGAATCAGGAGCAACCCTGATTTCTGGGATGGGCGAACTCCACTTAGAAATCTACCTCGAACGCATCCAACGGGAATATAATGCCGAGGTTTTCGTTGGTACTCCTGCGGTGGCGTACCGCGAAACCATTGGACAACAAGCTACCTTTGACTACCGATTCAAGAAACAGTCAGGCGGCCCTGGTCAATACGCCCATATTACTGGGTGGATTGAACCCACAAATGAACCGTTTGTCTTTGAAAATCGGGTGGTTGGGGGTGCGATTCCCAAAGAATATATCCCGGCGTGTGAGAAGGGTTTCCGTGAGGCGATGCAATCAGGAAAGCTGCAAGGCTATCCGGTAACTGGGGTGAAAGTCGTTCTGGATGGTGGTTCCTATCACCCAATTGACTCTTCAGAATTGGCTTTCCGGTCAGCATCCCATCAAGCAATTGAAGGTGCGATCGCTAAAGCAAAACCCTATATCCTCGAACCCATTATGCTTGTAGAGGTGGAAACACCCAACGAGTTTATGGGAAGGGTTCAAGGTGACTTATCCTCTCGTCGAGGTTTGTTGTTAGGTTCCGAGACAATGCAGGGATACACAGTGATTCGATCAGAAGTACCGCTAGCGCGAATGTTTGGATATTCTACAGAATTGCGATCGCTTACTTCTGGTATGGCTACTTTTTCAATGGAGTTTGCCTGCTATCGCCAGTCCTGAATCCACATTAGCAATTAGCATCGCTCCAGGTTATCTGATTATAAAAGACAACCTGGAGCTTAATTTAGTCACTTAATTGATTCTGACTCCTGACTTCTTCTTTATTTCTTGGGGTCTTCAGAATCGACACAGCTATTCCCGAATGCTGGATTTAATAAACCAATTACATTAACACTGTTACCACAGACATTAACAGGTACATGAACGGGAACTTGAACAAGGTTACCCGACAGAACACCAGGCGACGAAACATTAGGCTTTTTTACACTAGCACTAGCACTAATGCCAACTACAGTTGTACTAGATTTTTTTGCTGAAACATCTTGAGTTTTTGTAGCAGACTCAGCAGCAAAAGCTTGATTATCAAATGGTACTGGACTTATAACAAGTCCTACAGTTGCAACAAGTATCAAAAAGCTGAAGACTATAAGCTTAACAAAGTTTTTCATTTCTTTTACCAAAGAATATTAGGTTTTGACTTAACTTCTGCAAAAAAAGTTTATGATGCAGATTTTTGTATTCTTCCATAAACAAGGAGACAATACAAAGTGTCCTGTTGATACTCTAGCAATTCTAAATTTAAAAAATATATACTTCAAAATGCTTGTTTCAATATAATTTAATAATTATTGACAAAACCTTCACAACTCTTGATAAAAAGGCGGTATCAATCACTGGGATGGAAGTGTTTAACTGTTATCTAGTAGTCTGTCAAATTCATTTTGACGGTTAGAGAGACGCGATAAATCGCCGTCTCTACAAGTGTTTTGTTGCTCATTCTGAACTGTATTGGGTTATATTAATCTATCTGCCGCAATTATTTTTCAAATTGGGATTAGCGATCGCCTTTGCTAGAGTTTAAATCTTCTGCAATATTTAGCAAATCATTACCATCTACTTTATTTGGGAGTTTATTTGAAGCGACTGCACTATTAGCTGCTTTTATTGGCAACGTATTTAAACTATCTACATCACTTGATAATTCCTGAATAACTGGTTTATACTCCGGGTTATCTCGGTTAGCACCTGCTATTTCTTCTGCTTTACCTATAAAATCTTTTGCAAGTCTTTCACTAAAACCAACAACGAATGCTATTACAAAAATTAAAGACCTTTGTTGGTCTTGAGATGATTCTTGATTAGTAGTTGGATTGAGCTTAAAGACACTGGGATTAATAAACATTAAGATTATTCCAGAGTTAATTAAGGCTAAAAATAAAACAGAAAATGCTCCTCCAATCATTGGTTTAAAAGCACCAACAAGAAACGGAGTTAGTGGATCGGAATATTTCTTTTTCTGAAATTCTTCAATCCTGATTAAAATACTGATAATACTACCTAGTGTTCCTGCCGCAATAGCTAGACTTAGTTGGAGAAGAAATTCATTATATTTCTCATTTGCAGCTTGCCTTTTGCTATATTGTGCATTTAATTCAGCAAGATTACTATTTAGTGTTGTGAGTTCTGTACTCTTAAATTCTGCATTTTTTTGCGATATTATACTTAACTCTTTAATTTCTTCTTTACTTTGTTTCAATTTATTCATGTCATTTGCAGAAGTCGGATTTGTGCTTTCTGGTTGACTTTTTTGTTCAGCATTATTTTGAATTTGCTCTACTCGGTTATCTGTATATTTTTGAATTTCTTTTATTTCATTTTGTAATACTTTTCGATTGATATTATAATTGTTGTTATTGTAATAATTAACAAGTTCTGAAAAAATCCAAAGTCCGGCGATAGAAGAAGAAGTAATTCCTCCATAGATGAAAATGGCACTTATAAGTCCAAAAATTACTTTAGTCGTCGTTGATGGTGAACGGTGAACTGATAGAAATGGGTTAATAATAAATCCTGTCAAGGGATGTTCATATTTACAAACAATTTGCTCAACATCAAATCTAATAGCTTGAGCAATATTTATATTCGATGATGATTCGCGCAGAGCTTCTATGGCAAATATTAAAGCTTTAGATAGTTCAGTCAGTTCTCTTTGAGTTTTATCCCTGTTGTCAGGTATAAATAGCCTCGGTATTCTATCCCACCAAATATTTTGTGGTGCGTTTCTATTGATGAGTTTTTGCAGTCTATTAAACAAGATAATTATTTGAGATATTTCTTTTCCTGCTGCAATTAATCCTTCTTGTTTAAGAGGATCTGTAAAACTATTTAAATTATTCTTATAAAAATCTTTGATTAGTGCTTGAATTAGTGTCCTACTTGCATCTAAATTCCAATCATTATCAGTTACATCAGTTGTATTTTGATTAGAAACCATTTTACTTCCAATTATTTGCTAAAGTTGTGTCAAGTTGAGGCTATTGTATTATATAGAACCAGCTAATGTACTACAAGTTAAAAAAGCTAAACAAAAGTGCGCCTCCAATGGAAGCGCACTTTACAAACAAAAACAACTTTAACTAGTTGAGAAGCAGAGACACTACTTATCGTAAATTAAAGGGTTTAAGAACTTGCAATCTACATGTAGTACCCATTTCAGTCGGGGTTTGTCTTGAGAAATCGCTCCACTTGGGCAAAGCCCAAGACCGCGTTTCTTGCTAAATCCCCTGTTAGCACTAGCTTAAAGCCTTCTCTTTCAGAGACGCTAACGCGTAGCTTGCTTCCACGAAGTGGTACGGCATGGCAACTCTTAGAGAGGCTGCGCGAACGTCTGAAATTTCTTTAATTTTGAATTTTGTTAGCGAATCTGTGAGCGTCATTTTGAATTGTTAACCCTACTCCCCTTTGGCATCAGGCGCGGGGGAACCTGGTACGTATTTGACTTGCTCGATCGCACCAGTGTATTTAAAGACCCCATATTTTTTGTAGAGATCCCATGATACGGGACTACGGGCATCTTTACCGATGTCCAATCCTTCATAGGGAAAGCCACCAAAGGTTAGCCCTAGTTTACCTGCTGCGACTTGCTTACCGTTGACAGAGAGTGTTCCAGATCCCTGGCGTTTGCCCAGTGCATCGTAATTCAAATCGATGTTAAGTTTACCTGGCTGTAACGAGACTGGGGGAAATTTAATCGACTGACCATAGTTATTGTGTTCATAGAACAGCTTGCCATTGTCAATATAAAAGATGTAACCAGCTTCCTGTCCACCGTGAGCCAGAATCACCCCGCGATCGCCTACTTTATACTGAGCCTGCACCTGGATGGTAAAATCGCGATCGCTCACCAAGGGCAAAATATCCGGTTCCAGTACCGAATCACCCGCATGGAATGTTTTCGGTTTGACTTTCTCCTTGATATAAGGCGGTACTCCTCCATGTTGCGGGGATTCTAACAGGGGATAAACTTGATACTTAAATGCCGCCGCATCAAAGGCTGCTGCCAGTTCTTGGACTTTCTCTGGATACTCCTTCGCCAAATTGTTGCTTTCAGAGTAATCTTTGTTCAGGTTATATAATTGCCACTCGGAATCACTAAATGGTTTCCCAGTCTGATGTTCGGTGACAGCATACCAACCATCTTTGTAATACCCTCGATTACCAGAATTTTCATAGTATTGTTCAGTTCTTTGTTCTGGCGCATTGGCATCATTCAAGAGATAGGCAAAGCTAATACCTTCCAGAGGTTTCGTGGGTTTACCGTTAAACTTATCGGGATGCTTAATCCCCGTTAATTCCAGGATGGTAGGTGTAATATCTGTGATGTGCGTAAATTGTGTGCGGGTAGCGCCCTGATCTTTGATTTTTGCGGGATAGGAAACAATCAATGGATTCCGTCTACCGCCCCCAAGAGTAAAGAACTTGTAACGCTTTAAGGGTGTGTTGGAAACTGTTGCCCAACCAATGGGATAATGAGGCGCAGTTTGAGGACTACCAATCAACTCAAACCGACTGATATCTAGGGCTTTATCGTCTGGTAAACCGGAGTAATGACGAGCTACATTCGTTGTACCATTTGCCCCGCCTTCTCCAGAACCGCCATTATCAGAAGCAACAATAATAATTGTGTTATCGAGTTGCTTGATTGACTCTAGATAATCATAGAGTTTGCCAAAGTTTTGATCTAAGTTATCAACGAAGGCTGCATAGGCCTCTTGATAACGAGCAAATAGCTTTTTATCCTCAGCCGATAGTGTATCCCAAGCTTTAACCCCTGGATTTTGGGGTGGTAGTTGAGTGTCAGCAGGAATTAGCTTTGATGTAAGTTGCTTCTGGTAGCGTTCCTGGCGTAGCACGTCCCAGCCAGCATCATACTTGCCTTGATATTTGGCGAGGTCTGCTGGATGAATATTAAACGGTGAATGAACAGCATTGTTAGCAAAATACAAGAAAAATGGCTTGTCTGGAGACTTCGTTTTTGCATCTTTGAGTAATGCGATCGCTTTTTCTGTCCAGTAATCGGTGGTGAGGAAATTCTCAGGATAGCGATCGACTGAAATCGGTGTATTGTCTTCGTAGAGAATATGGGGTGTCTGGGGATGTTCCAATCCATCTAAGAAACCAAAGAAATGTTCAAACCCCCGCTGTAACGGCCAGGAATTGAAGGAAGCTGTGGCGGTGCGATCGTAAGTCTGAGTCAAATGCCACTTACCTGTCAGCAGGGTAGAATAGCCGTTGCTACGTAAAATTTCTGTCAGAGTCACAACATTACTCTGAATTTCACCCGCATAACCAGGAAAACCAGGGTGTCCCTCGGCAACCCAACCGACACCCGCAGAGTGGGCATTTAATCCTGTCAGTAAGGAGGCTCGTGTGGGAGAACAAAGCTGATGGGTGGTAAAGTTGCTAAACCGCAGTCCGTTAGCTGCTAATTTATCAATATTCGGTGTACTAATTTCTGAGCCGTAGGGGCCTAAATCGGAAAACCCCAGATCGTCAATTAGGAAAACAACTATATTGGGGGCCTCTTTTGGCGCTGCGGTGGTAGGGGATGAAGCTAGAGATTTTTTGGCTGATGGTGGCTGTGGAGTCCACCAAGGTGTTGATTCTGCGAAGGTTCTGCCGATTTTGCCTTTAAATCCAGCATAGGCTTGTATACTTGTATCACCTGCTTTCTGAGCAGGGTTCTGGGCGAAACTGCTAGCGATCGTTGTGCTAATGACTAGCAAGATGCTAAACGCAACCAGTGCTAACCAAGCGATGGGTGAAACAAGTTTTTGCTTGACTTTTTCAATGAATGATGAATTTCGTTTTCTGTTCAACAGACCTGCCTCCTGACAAGCGATAGTAGTTAAGCCAACACATCATCAGACCTCAAGAATTACGCAGAGGTCATAGAAAATCGCACCACAGAGGCGCAGACAACACGGAGGAATAAGAGTTTAAGGTTTTTTGTTTCTAGTACAAATAAATGCAAACATAATACTATATCTTGATCGAATTGTCGTAGTATTAAGTTAAGGTAGTTCCACTCGCTAATATTGCCTAGCTAGTTTTAAAGAGGCGATCGCAGACCATTGGTAAAAGACAATAAATAATTGATGGATAGAATCCTTGTAGAGACGGCGATTTATCGCGTCTCCCCAATCGTCAAAATGAAAATGAATTTGACAGACTACTATGAATAAAAGTTAGGTTTTGGCAGTTCATCATTTAACGCCCAGTTTCCGATATCTTGAATTTTGTAATCGACTGGATCGTGGAGAGTGAACGTGCGGAGATTGCGCCAATAGCGATCAAAGCCATATTTTGCACTAGTCGCACGTGCGCCCATAACTTCAAATATACGGTTGGTAATGTCTAAGCCGGCTTTAGTAGCGACCACTTTAGCAGCAGCAACTAAAAGCGCACACTCTCCCCGCTGTTCTGAGGTCAGTGACCATTCTCGCTCCCAAGCTGCTTGTAGTAATTCTCCCGCTTGCTCAGTTAAATATGTGGCTGCTTGCAGATCAACCCATATTTTGCCGTAGTGCTGAAGGATGTAAGGATCTTTGGTTGCACTCTCTACACCTGATGTCAGCCAAGGTTTTGTATTAGTGGAAGTATACGTTTTAGCAGCTTCAAAGGCTCCCTGAGCAATTCCCAGGTAGATATTAGCAAGATTCAATTGAGTTAAGCAGGCGCGAATAGTGGTGAACGGTTGACTTTGTTTGTCTCTACTACTAAGAATTTCCTCAGGGTACACCAACACATTCTCAAAAGTCACACTACCACTATCTGTTTGCCGTTGCCCGATATTATTCCAATCATGATGAACAGTAACACCTTGCCGTTGGGTGGGAATTACCAAAATACTCAATTCACCAGTTTCTTGATGAGTTGCAGTGATCGGCAATATATCCGAGTCTTGAGAGCCAGAGCAAAAGCTTTTAACACCGTTGAGACGGAAATAATTATTTTCTGGTGTCAGAGTAGTTCTTTTATCTAAAGGGTTAAGGGCATTGCACCAAAACCAATTATTGTGAATAGTTTCTGAGTAATATCGCTGTTTTTGCTCCGCCGAACCAAAGATATGAGGAATGACTACACCTAGATGGTGGTAAGAAAAGACGTGAGCAATGGAGCTATCAACCTTGGCAAACTCGCGGGTAATTTGCAGAACGGTAATCCAGTTTTGTCCTAAACCACCGTACTCTGTGGGTACGATCAGTTTCAGTAAGCTGCTTTGACGCAAGCGATCGCGTTCATACTTTGGTGTTCCACCTTTAGCATCCCGCTCTACAGCAGTTTCGGCAAATTCCTTTGCTAAAGACTTAGCTATATCAAGATAATTTTGAGACTCTTTAGTTTCGATTAATTGCATATCTTGCAACTTCTCCTGCTAACTTTTCGTGAGGAGTAACTATAAACTTGGTTGGAAAAACTTTCAATTTACAGTGTTTTGATAAAATTACCGTACTATCACTATATAATTGCATAGTTTAACTAATAAAACAAGCTAAAATTAAATAATTTTTACTAAATATATAGCTTCTTAGTGCTGAATCAAAAAATATTTACTTGAGAGCTAATCAGAAAAAAAAATACATTAGAAAAATTATTTTAATGTACTTGTTTTTCAAGAGCATATATGCAATATTAGTAACTTGAATGCACTAAGCTACTTTAGCCTGATCGACAAACAGTAGTTAGCAACTAATAGGCAAAAATTAGATTTTTCTCTAAAAGTTTAAATATTTTTACAGATAGATATTTTCTTGGCAAATAGACCAGCTTTTAGAGGAATCCTATTGTTGTCAAAACAAGTCTTTTTTGACACTGAAATATACAGACAAAACTTCAGAAATTTACTGAGGTGTGTCATTACATTTGTATTAGTGAAACCTTTTAATTGTAAGAGTAATTAAACATTTTTCAGGACAGTCATAAGTTTTTAGCTGGACAAGTCACCGAGATATTTGATTGCTTTCACTAAATTTTTCAAATCAACAATGTGAGGAGTGACAGAAATGTTCAATCGTTCATTTCATAATTTATTTATGGAATCGGTGATTTTGGGTGCTACTTTGCTAGTCAGCACATCAGCCCATGCCGAAGACAGTAAATTAGTGGCTGAAATTGGCAATTTCAGGGATAATCCCTTGGTAACAACCATCGCCCAAACACCTAAAATTCCTGCAATCAATAGTGATATAAATGTCCAACAGATAAACAGGATGTCTCAGGTAACATCTGTATCTCAGTTTTCAGATGTGCAACCAACTGATTGGGCATTTGGCGCACTTCAATCTTTAGTTGAGCGTTATGCATGTATTGCGGGATATCCAAATAGCACTTATCGAGGAAACCGCGCCATTACTCGCTATGAATTTGCAGCAGGTTTAAATGCTTGTTTATCTCGGATCAACGAGCTAATTGCAACAGCTACATCTGATTTAGTTACCAAAGAAGACTTAACTATTGTACAAAGACTGCAAGAAGAATTTACTGCTGAACTAGCAACTTTGCGGGGTCGTGTTGATAATTTAGAAGCTAGGACTGCGGAACTAGAAGCAAATCAGTTTTCAACAACTACAAAGCTTTCTGCGGAAGCTATTTTTGTGATTACAAATGCCTTTCAAGGCACAGTTAATGGAGATAATACAGTTTTTCAAGATAGAGTTCGCCTCGTTTTCAAAACTAGTTTTACAGGTAAAGACACTCTCAATACTCGTTTAACTGCTGGAAACGCTACTATTTTGCAGCTTCCTGGTGGTTCAGCCGAAGGTTTGCAAACCTTCAATCTTGCTCCTAGTAACAATCAAGTAGCCGTAGATTGGCTCTCTTACTATTTTCCAGTTGGTAGCAAAATCGATGCTTACATAGGAGCAATAAATGGAGTATTTTTTGACTTTGTTCCGACTCTGAGTCCATATCTCGATAGTGCTACGGGTGGCGGTCGCGCTTTGACAGAATTTGCTTCCTCTAGCCCTATCTATCGTATTGGTGGTGGTGCTGGTGGAGGATTCAATTATCGACTCAGTGACCAATTGGTATTGAGTTTGGCTTACTTAGCAGGAGATCATGCCAATCCTCAGCCAGACAGCGGTTTTTTTAATGGTCAATACAGCGCCTTTGGACAAATAGCATGGAACCCCAACAAGAACTCTGGCATTGGTTTGACTTATGTAAATGCCTACCAAAATCGGGGAGGAATATTTGACCTTGGTAGTGGTTTTACACTAGTCGGAACACAACAAGCCAATACTCCATTTGAGCGGACGATTACCAACTCTTACGGAGTCGAAGCCTTCTATAAATTTAGTCCTCGATTTGCAGTCAATGGCTTCTTTGGCTACACTAACGCCAAGAATCTGGCAGGTAGTGGTAGTGCAGATATTTGGTACTATGCTCTGGGATTGGCATTCCCAGACTTAGGTAAACAAGGCAACCTTGGTGGTGTTATTGTGGGTGCAGAACCTTATCGGGGTGGTAATCCTGCACCTGCAAACGATTTATCCTTACACATTGAAGGTTTTTACAAGTATCAGTTTACAGATAACATTGCTATCACCCCTGGCGTAATTTGGATCACTGCTCCGGCTCAAAACAATGACAATCAGGATGCCGTAATTGGCACTGTCAGGACAACCTTCACCTTTTGAATCCTCTCAGCAACGAATGGCACTAAGAAAAGGCGAAAGGCTTGTTTCACCTCGTTCCCAGTCTGAAGAATGGGAATGTATTCCAAGAGGCTCTGCCTCTGGTCAGCCCACTGGAGGCGGAGCCTCCGAGAATGGGTTCCCAGCCTCCAGGCTGGGAACCAGTTAGGGCAAAGCTTATAGCTTTTCTTAGTGCCCTTCGTCTCAGGAACTATGATTGTGGGGTGGGCATCTTGCACCGCCCTGATAATGCAAGTTGTATACGTAAAAGCTTACGTACCTCAACCCAACCTAATAGCTAATGCATAATTCATAATTGAATTCTTAACTACGAATTACGAATTACGAATTATTCTAACGCCCTTCACGATTCAAGCTCAGGGGTTGCTGTTCTTCAACTAGTGGCGGTACATCCTGCCAAAGACTAATTCCGTCGTATAATCCTGGAGCCATTAAGAATACTTGAACCCAAAGTATATTAAACCACCAGTAAAGCCCTTGGATAATATTTTCCTGACCTATTAGGGATACTGTCACCAGGTAGAATAAGACTGAAATTATTAAACTAGCAACAGATGCAACTATGCCTTTTGTGGGCTGTGACAACTCCGTGAAAGGCCACATATTGAATTGCCAAACAAATCCTAAACCAATAGTCGTCCAAATAGCTGCAAAGGTTGGGCCTGTTGTTGTGGTAAATAAATCCAATCCTAGCTGTTTGAGGAACAATTCTGTAATCAGAGTGAGTAGCAAAATAATACCTGTATGCAGTAATCCCAAACGTGGCATTCCTAGTTCCAATTTGTTTAAAGGCCAACGTTCAAAGAAACTACCGAATACTGTTGAACAAGGATACCAATACCAAGGAATGTAAAACGGTTGAAGTCCCCACATTTGTGGTAGAAAGGTGAGGGCAGGGGCAATAAAGAAGATGGCAAAAAAGATATTGAGAAAACCGCTCACTGGATGCCAGTTGCGTACTTCATCAGTGGTAACGATTGTGTTGTCAAAGAAGAATAAACTGGCGGCGGCGGCAATAATTGCTGTTTGTCCCCATAAGCCAACAGGTGTATCAGCGATCGCTGGTTTTGCAGAGATAAACTTCCAAACTTCTCCAGTTATGTAAACTAGCGCCAACAGTACTACTAAATTCACTGTTCCTCGTCCAAATCGGGTAGGAGAAAAGCGGGAACCTGGATAGCCGTTGAGGGAAAAACCTAGATGCCACCACCAAACGAAGCATATCGTGATATAAGTCAACTTTGTGCCCACATTCAGCTGAATAATTTGACCAAATATGAGTTCAAAAATATAGCTAATGACAGCAATTATAGCAATGAAAAGTAGCCCCTTAAATGGCTGGCTTTTCCAAATGCTCCGCCTTTGAGTTGGATTTGCAACGCTCATAGTATCAACTTAAATAATGTTGGATTTGATAGAGCAGAGGAGAAGTAATGAGTAATGAGTAATGAGTAAGAAGTTTTTACTTCTTACTCATTACTTCTTACTTCTCCCCTGCACAAGCGCAGGCTTTGAGAGGTGTGGTGAGAAATCCGGGAATAGAGAATATGGCAATTACAGCCAAGGATGACGTGGAGGGTAGACACCATTGAGGAAGTAGTTACCAACAGCGTAGTATTTCCAACGCACGGGATCGTGGAGTGTGTGAGCGCGGGCATTTCGCCAGTGGCGATTGTAGTTGAATTCCTCCAATGTGGACTTAGTACCTGCTAGTTCAAACAACTTGTTAGTAGCTAATAATGCTGCCTCGGTGGCTAAGGCTTTGGCTTCGGCAACTGCGATCGATGCTTCAACTACCTTGGGTTCTTCTAAACCTGACTCGTTAGCAATATCAAGAAATTCGCCTGCACGACGCAGCAATGCTTCAGAAGCATGAACCTGAATTTGGACATTGCCTAAGTTGTACAGTGTCAGCGGATCTTCGTAGCCTTTTTCTAAATTGCTGTCAACCCAAGGGCGGGTATAGTTGCGGACAAAGTGGATGGTGTCACGGACTGCGGCTTTGGCAATTCCTACATCTACGGCGGCTTGGATAATTTGCGCGATCGCACCCATTGGAGTAGCCCTTTCAAAGGCTAAGTAGTGCGGAATCACGTGTTCTGCTTTAACTTTCACATTTTCAATAATGGTAGTGCCGCTAGCAGTGGTACGCTGTCCGAAGCTCGTCCAATCATCAAGTAGGGTTAGTCCTTCGGCATCTCTTTCGACAAATGCCACCACTGTCTTACCATCTGGATTACTGGCAATCACAGGAACCCAATGTGCTAGTAATGCCCCAGCAGAGTAATATTTGCGTCCGTTGAGTACGAAGTCAGAACCATCTGGTGTTAACTTTGTCTGCACATCGGTGACAGACTTTGTGCCAATTTCCGAGAAGGCGTTACCAAAGCGCTTACCTTGTAGAACCAAATCAAAGAAGAACTTTTTCTGCTCATCTGTACCATCCAACCGAACTGCTTCCACCATGTAGAGGTGGTTTTGGGGAATTTGACCGAGGCTAGAGTCGGCTTCGGAGATGATTTTAACTACTTCTGCCAGGGTGGCACTTGAGACAAAAGCACCGCCATACTCTTTCGGGACTGTAATTCCCCACAATCCACTTTGGGAGAACTTTTCTACTTCCTCAGCAGGTAAACGTCGATTTTGGTCGCGTTCTGAGTCTCCCTTGGCAAACTCAGCTGCTAGTTCGTGTGCGATCGCGATCGCTTCTTTGTCATCCCGAATAATATGCGCCTTCTGGTCAGTATTAATTACTGATGTCATGGTAAAACTCCTTGATTGTGATTGATCATCTTTAAACGCAGAGGAACGCTAAGGAAAACGCGGAGGTACGCAGAGTTATCCCGAATTTAGGAAGTTTATGCAATTAGGTGTTGATGTCTGCGTAGCGTTTCGCTAGTTGCTGTAGAAGTGGGTTTAGCCGTGATCTCAACAGTTTGGCTCAATGGCGTTGCTGAATTGAGGTATGAAAATTAAAAATTCCATTTATCAAACTCTTACTCTCTACGCCTCTGCGTGTTAGCGTACCCCTGCGAGGAAGCAAGCTACGCGTAGCCCAAAAAAATCATACTTTCATTCAGCAACGTCGGCTCAACAAAACCCACTCTTATAAAGTATGTGTTAATCTACACTACAACTAACTCATCAGATGTCCGACGATTAGATTTAAGTTCGCGCACAAGTGGGATTACTGTCTTACCAAATGCTGGTAAATCATCTGAGTAGTGTAAGAAGCCACCAAGAATTAAATCAACTCCCACTTCATGGAACTGGCGAATCTTTTCAGCTACTTGTTCAGCCGTACCAATCAAGCCTGAGCGGAAGCCATCGTTATACTGCACCAAGTCTTCAAAATTGGAATTCGCCCACATTCCCTCACGTTCACGAGTTGCAGATCCCGCCTGTTTTACCGCTTCGCCAAATCCTTTCACGGCTTCTACATCGGCTTGGGCAATAATATCGCGCAATACTTCATGGGCTTCTGCTTCCGTATCTCGCACGATGATAAAAGAATTCAGACCAAACTTAATTGTGCGTCCTTCTTGACGAGCTAATGCAGATACTTCTTCAATTTGCTCTTTCACACCTTCTATGGTGTTGCCATTCATAAAATACCAATCGGAGACGCGGCCAGCCATCCGCCGCGCTGCTTTGGAGTTACCACCTTGGAATATCTCCGGGTGGGGATTCTGATTAACTGGTCTAGGCTTCACCCAACCGCCGTTAATGCGGTAAAAGTCGCCCTTGAAGTGAAACTCATCCTCAGTCCACAAACCTTTGAGAACGCGGATAAATTCTTCTGAACGACGATAGCGTTCGTCATGATCTAACCAATGTTCACCATATATAGTGAATTCATCTTTGAACCAACCGCTAACTACATTCAGAGCAAACCGACCGTTAGAGAGAAAATCAATACTTGCACCAATTTTGGCAACTACTCCCGGATGCCACAATCCAGGGTGAACTGCTGCAATTAGCTTTAATTTTTTGGTGACTGGAGCTAGAGCGGACACGGTTGTAAATGCCTCTAGCTGGTACTCAGCACCATAGCTGGCGATAAATCTGGCTTGTGCTAGACCATATTCAAACCCAACTTCTTCAGCCGTCTGAGCTAGTTGAGCATTATATTCATAAGTCCAATTTGTGCGTTGGGGAATTTTACTAACAACTAACCCACCGCTAACGTTGGGAATCCAGTATGCGAATTTAATATCTACCATAATTGTGCGTTTGTAATTGAAACTGCTTGGTTATTTATCTAAGTTTGCAAGTGATGCAACAAAGCCGGATTTGTCATCACTAACAAATCAGCTAAAACTTGATAGGGCAAAATCTTAGTCAAAATCGAAAGCTTGAGAGCGGTTGGAAACTACTCTGAGTTTACAAGTAGACAAATCTCTGATGGCAACAATATACCATAACCCGATCGCACTACCGTAGTTCTGAATGAATCAGACTCTATCACAACAATTTTTCTGATGTCGTGACTCGATATACTTAAACTCCATTTTTGTATTCCATTTTGGAATACAGCCCATTTTTGCTGAGTATTTAATTATTTTTATATTAGATGGCTATTATCCTGATTCAGTCAGGACAATCAGGAATCAGGACTCGATAAAATGTCTATGCTATTCCATATCGTGATAGACAACTGACTTTCATGTATCATCTGCAACTGTACACAGCAGAAATAAATGTGGTAGTGTGGACTACTAAATCACGGTAAAAAGATGTAGATACCGTAGTTTAGTTGATGCCTCGTAAAAAAAAGCACAGGAAAAACATTTATGCCGCTTCAGTTTGGAATTTGGTCGCCGGTCTGTGGTGGATGGTTACGGGTTATCAACCATGAGGCTAATTTATCCACAGAAGATTTGGTAAAACTGGCTGTTCAGGCAGACGAGTTAGGTTATGACTTCTATTACATTCCTGAACATTACTTAAATGCAGTTCATGGGCCTAACTATAATGTTGCTGATGCTTGGATTACAGCAGCTTTAGCAAGTTTGAACACCAAGAAGATCAAGATTGTTGCGGCTGTACAACCTGGTTTTAAGCTGCCTGCGGTGGTTGCCAATTTGAGTGCAAACATTCAAAATCAACTGAGTAATGGCAGATTTGCTCTCAGTGGGATTGCAGGTTGGTGGAAATTAGAAGTAGAAAGCTATGGAGATATCTGGCTACCTCACAGCGATCGCTACGCGCGATTAGAAGAGTACATTGATATAATCAAGGGGCTGTGGACAGTCGAAGACTTTAACTATGTTGGCAAATACTACACCATTAAGGGTGGTATTCTCGCAGATCAGCCGACACCAACACCACCTATTTTCATTGCTGGGGAATCAGACAGGGCGATTAACTTAGCGGCTCGCCTGGGAGATTATCTATTTATCAATGCTGATGAACCTGAAAAAACGGCAGCATTGGTGCAGAAAGTGAAAACATTGGCTAGCGATCGTTACGGTCGTCAGATTAAAGTGGCAATGAGTGCCTTTGCGATCCTTCGTGAATATACTGCCCAAGCCGAAGCTAGATTAGAAGCAATTTATCGTTCTGCCGATCAGGAGCAGATTAAGTACTTTCAAGAGCAAATCGATCCTAACGTAGTTGCCCACAACAAACTAGATATCAGTCAAACCATCGAAGCCAATCTCGGTTTATCTGCTCAACTGGTTGGCGATCGCTATACTATTATCAACCGTCTGAAAGAATACGAAGCCGTTGGCGTTGACTTAATAGTACTCAAATTTGAATCTATGTTGGAAGATACTATTCGCTTTCACAAACTAGTTATTTCCGAATATGCAGAGCAGAGTAGCTTAATTACATTGTAGTTAAAAATCTTGCCTTACCTAGCATGAATAAGATTAAACTCGAAGACATTACCCTAAATCACCTGAAAATCTTAAAAGCAGTAGATGACTGTGGTAGCTTTTCAAAAGCCGCACAAAAGCTAGGATATAGTCAGGCGTTAATTAGTAAAAAAGTCAAACAAATAGAGGATTATTTCGGAGTAATTCTTCTAAATCGTTCTCCTGGCTCTATATGCTTGACTAATAAAGGCAAGAAATTGATTTCCCAGACACTTAATGTCGTAGAAACTGTAGAAAATCTGCAAGAAGAATTTCAGGCAACATTTAGCGCCGAGGGCGAAGATTTGACATTGGGAGCTACTAATTTAATTTTAGAAGTCTGGTTCCAACAATATTTGCAGCGATTTCAGCTTTGTTTTCCGGGTAGAAATATTAAAGAGATTGCAGTTAAAGATAGCAGCTTTTTTTCAAATTCTCAACTCATAGAAATGGATCTCTTGCTCAACAGTTGCGCTGGATATAAAGAAGAACACCATTGCACTAGATTAACAACTCATAAAATGCTGTTGGTATCCTTTGGAGCCAGTAAATATCTCAATGAGCGTAGCTTGGTTAAAATAAATGATATCGATCTAGCTGATGTTGTACTTTTAGACGAGGTTCATCAGGAGCTATCTAAAAATGGATTTTTGATAAATAAATTAAGTGGCGTACAAGTGCTACATAGTTATCAAGATATACTCAACTATGCTGCAAAAAATCAAAAACTAACGATTTTACCTGACTTTTGTCAAGCTGATATAATATCTGAATACGAAGCCTTAATTTTTCCGATTCAAGATGTTAATGAATATGGAATTTATCTTCATGTTCCTCGCTTTAGTGAATTGTTAATATCCGCAGAGAGTTTGGTGAGAAGTTTTAGACTCGATCAAGATAACTTAGAAAGTTTACCCAATGTAAATCTATTTTTAGGTAGCGGTTCTCCAAAAGAGGAAAATATTCTGAGGATAGGTATTCAGAGGGATTCCATAGGACAGTTTATTGCTGGGTATGGAACTAAGTATATTTCTGATTTACAGAGAGCATCATCACTAGAACAGGCTATTTTCAAAAATGTTGAAATTAATCGAGATTTTGAGTTACAAATTATGCCGTTTGCTTCTGGGGAAGAAATGAACCGTCAGATGAAACGGGGAGAACTAGATATTTGTATTTTAGATGATATTTCTCTTTTGAATAATGGTAGCCAATTCTTTGATGATTTAAGTTTTGGTTCTAAATTAATTGGGATTGCTTCTTATAATATTTTGGGTCAAGATATAAATATTGTTCTGCATAAAGATTCTCCGATCAACACTGTCCAAGATTTGAAAGGTAAACGAATTTCCACTTTATTTGGTTCAAATGCTCATAGGTTCATCATCACTCTTTTTGATCTCTATGATATGGATGTCAGTAAAGATTGCAGGTTAGTGAATGAAGATCCTCGGAAAGCCAGCAAAAGTTTGGCAAATAAAACTATAGATGCTTACGTGTGCTGTCATACTTTTGCCTCAATTTTAGAAGCTTATGCTTTTGTCAGAAAACTACCTTTATCTCAAACAACTAGTTTAAGAATTCCATCAATCAGAGGAATTGTTTGTCGCTCACAGTTTATTAAAGAAAATCCGAAAATTGTAGTTGCTTATTTACATGATTTAGTAGTTGCTAACTATTGGTTCAATTCATCTCCCATTAATGCGGCGGATTTATTAACTAAAGTGAGTGATGTTAGAACAACTCAAGTAAATCAGTTTTTTAATCCTGTATTTGGTAATCGTATCGATCCGACCCTCAAACCTCAATGGTCTTGGTTACTGAAAACTTTAAATCGTCGGTTAGAAGGAAAATACGGTATTTCACTATTTGATGTAGATTTTTGGATAGATGATTATTTTTTAAGACTTGTCTACAATTTGTTGAATTTAGATTACCATTTTCATCAAGTTTCTTTTGCAAGTGAATTTTCTAGCAGCTATTTTGTTGAGGAACAGTTTAGCAGACATCTAAAAGTCCTCTATGATAAAGATAATCTACCGCTACCAATACCTTTGCCAATTTATGAGGGTTCAACACCTGTTGAAACAGGTTAAAACCACACCTAGCCTTGGCGAATGGAATGATGCCTCCGGTACGCCAAGGGCGAACGCAGCTATACAGACAAAACCCACCTCCGTGGGTTTAAAATTCTTTGAGTCCGCGTAGGCAGACTTGGTTTGTGTCGCTGCGATTTCTAATCGTCTGGTATATTTGCTCAGGAGTTTTTTGTGCCTACTTTCAGAACTCTGCAACCTGGAGATGAAGTATTGTTGGAAGCATTTCTCTTGCAACACACTGATACTTCTATGTTTTTGCGCTCTAATTGGCGAGCGGCGGGACTGCTTGACCAAGGCGCTAGATTTCAAGGAACTTACATAGCAGCCTACATAGATGAAACTATAGTTGCAGTTGCAGCCCACTTTTGGAATGGGATGGTAATAGTCCAGGCCCCTGTATATTTATCAGAGGTGGTGCAAGCTGTTGTGACACAATCTGGACGTGCCATCTCTGGAATTAGCGGGCCAGCAGCACAAGTTGAAGCGACAAAAAGCATTTTGGGACTTAGCAAGCGACCAACTCAACTTGATGAATCTGAGATTTTGTTTTCTCTAAAACTGCCAGATTTACAAATACCTCAAGCCTTAGCATCTGCAAAGGTACAGTGTCGTTTACCACATCCAGATGAGTTGGAATTACTCACTGAATGGTGCGTTGCTTATAACGTGGAAGCTTTAGGACAAATAGAAACCACCAGTTCGCATTCAGCTTGCCGTCTCGCAATAGAAGCTCGTCAAGCTACAGCTATGCATTGGGTTTTGGTAGCAGGAGATACTCTAGTTGCTTACTCTGCCTTTAATGCCAGCCTACCTGATATTGTGCAAATTGGTGGAGTTTGGACACCGCCAGAATTGCGGGGTAAAGGCTACGCTAAAAGTGTGGTAGCAGGTTCGTTGTTAAATGCGCGATCGCTCTTAGTCAAACGTGCCATCCTATTTACAGGTGATAATAACCAAGCAGCACAAGCAGTTTATCGAGGAATTGGCTTTTTGCCGACTGGTGAGAAATATGGTTTAGTGTTATTTGAAGAAACATCGAAATTTTAGATTTTTTAGATTTTGGATTCAATTATTCAAAGTGCGCTCAATCATAATAGAACTGAGAGTTTTATCATCAGGACTGCTTTATGATGTATCAAACTGACCCGCCGCGATCGCCAAAAGATGTATTGCCGACCATGTATGATCTTCCCAGTGAAGATCCAGAGGAGCCTGGTTTGCCCGATCAGTTTCATTTATTGCAACCTCGTCTGTTAGACGAAACCTTTCGTCCACCAAATTATCCTAGCGACGAAATATTTGTTGCTAGCGATCTGAATCTTTATTATGACCCGCGCTATCCACTGTGGCATAAACGACCGGATTGGTTTGCCGTTTTAGGTGTTTCCCGTCTCTATGAACAACGGGATTTGCGCTTAAGTTATGTCGTTTGGCAAGAGGGAGTTCACCCTTTTATTGTGATTGAGTTGCTGTCTCCTGGCACTGAAAAGGAAGATTTGGGGCAGACATTGCGGGATATTAAGCAACCACCAGGAAAATGGGAAGTATATGAGCAGATTCTACGTGTGCCTTATTATGCAGTATTTGATCGATACAAATATAAATTAAGGGTGTTTAAATTAGATGGTGGTCGTTATGCTGAGATAGCATTGTCAGAGTCACGTCTTTGGATACCAGAACTAGAATTAGGCTTAGGTGTCTGGCAGGGACGCTATCAAGATGTAGAACAGCCCTGGTTACGGTGGTATGATGGGACTCTTAATTGGGTATTGACTTCTACTGAACAGGAAAGTCAACGAGCTGAACGAGAAAGTCAACGAGCTGAACAAGAAAGACAACAGGCTGAACAAGAAAGACAACGGACTGAACGGTTGATTGCACAATTGCGATCGCTAGGCGTTGAACCCGATCTAGATTAGCTTCTTGCCTACCTCATAACCCTGCAAACCACTCATAGCCCCTGTCGTCCCGCCTTTTTCGGTAGGTAACAAATTGCTGACAAATGTAATTTGAGTTACCCACTTTCTTAGCTTGTAGCCCAGTTTTGTTTCTAGATGTTGAGTACATTACTAATATTTGTGAAACAATATATTTTTATGAATGACATAAAGGATTAAATTTTACTTTAAGTAGATAAACAAAATTAATTACACAATGTCATTGCGAATGTAGCGTACCCCTACGGGGATCTTGCTACGTGATAACGTCTCTAAGAGTTGCGAAATGAAGCAATTCGCTTGCGGCTGGGATTGCTTCTCTACGAGACGGACTCGCGTTCGCAATGACTGTAATTAATTCTGTACGCTTACTTATGTGAGAAAAATCTAGGCGGCTACTGTATCATTATCCAACCACGACTTAATATATATTTTTGGCATCTATAATTTTCCCTCTTAGCTGTTATGACCCTCTGCCCTGATTCTACCCTGAGCTTGGTTTCTCCCAGCATTAGCGATGTTTGTGAACAAATTGCCCCTTTAAAACTGGGATTTATGGCTTCTGGGAATGGCAGCAATTTTGATGTAGTTGCCCAATCTATCCAAGATGGGCGGCTAAATGCCCAAATTCAAGTTTTAATTTACAATAATCCCTCGGCGAAAGCAGCCGTCAAAGCAACTAATAGAGGTGTAAAAACTGTTTTATTAAATCACCGCAACTATCAAAGCCGAGAAGAGTTTGATGAGAAAATTGTGCAGACATTGCAGCGCTACGATGTAGAGTGGGTGATTTTGGCAGGTTGGATGCGATTGTTAACATCAGTTTTCATTGATGCCTTTCCTGATAAAATTATTAATATTCATCCTAGTTTGTTACCTAGTTTCAAAGGCATTCATGCTGTAGAACAAGCCTTGGCATCTGGGGTAAAAATCACTGGCTGTACAGCGCACATAGCTTGTTTAGAAATGGACAGTGGTCCCATATTGATGCAAGCCGCAGTACCAGTACTGCCGAATGATACACCAGAAACACTCCATGCCAGGATTCAAATTCAGGAACATCGAATTTTACCACTGGCGATCGCTCTGGCAGCTTCTTCGTCAAAGCACAAGTAACCTAGCGATTATTGACAGAATTCTCGGTAATCTAGTTCTACTTGCTTAGAGTCGCTGATTGCCTACTCTAAGATGTGATTACGGCAATTAGATAAATCAGCAAACTTGATTCAATCATCTGCGATCGCAGATGATTGTCTATCTCTGGGTGTAAGATTATACTAATTTGAGTAGCGAGAAACAGTTGAAATAGCGTCTTATGTCAATTATTGCGCTCAGGGCGTGGTATCTACAAGATTATGAGCCGATTCCAGAACTGGAAAAACGTCCGCCAGACATTCGCTTAAGCAAAAAAAGTCTGTTGAAATCAGCATTGCGAGCAGACTTTTTGGAAGAAAGTGACGAAGTGAAGAAATCAACTTGGTTTGGGCGCTATCTGGAAGGGGAAAATATTGAATTTTATATTGAAGGTAGTGGTGGCTATTGTGTTTCTAACATTGACTTAATTAGCCATGAAATTTATTTTACCAAGCAAGCAGTGTTGGCTCAGTTAGAACCAACGATTTTTTTATCTTCTCAAACTGAATATCCGGCAGCGACAGATGCTTTAAGAGAAGAACTGCGAAAAAGTTTGGACAGTTTAAACTTGCGATCGCGCCTTCCCCTAACATTAGTAGAATCCTCTCGTGCCAGTGGCGCACCTCTACGAATTAACCGCACAATCATGCGAAAAATCCGTAAGAGTTTGCTATTTATCGCTGACACTGCGCCCATTGCGATTATTGATGGTAAAGAAATCCCCCAATTAATTCCCAGTCCGAATGTCTGTATTGAAATTGGCTATGCCATCCAAAGTAAGCGTTCTGAACAGATTTTATTAGCGCAGATGCAACGCCCAGACTTTGAAGGGCAATTTTCTTTCGATTTACCCACACAGCAAATTTTGCAATTCCAAGACACTACAGAACTGAATAAAATCCTCACAGGAACCATTGAAAATCAGCTAGCACGATTCAAATTATTTGTTTGAGCAAGATAATATCAATTATGAATTGACAATAAATATCAAGCATGATGTAAGTCAAAAGCCATATTTGTCGCAATACTTTTCGGGTTTTGGGAGAAAGGGGAAGGGGTAAAGGTAAATTCAAACCCTTACCCCTTCCCCTTTAACCTTTCCCCAGCTCAAAAGAGAGATTGTTGGCAATACTTCTCCTGCTCCCTGCCCCCTGCCTCTTCTTCAATCGCTCAAAGACTTCCGTGTATGCCGTAGCCTTTCAGGAGAGAGTTTTTCCAGATACCGTGAAAAGTCAGAGATGCGATCGCAGTTAGGGGAAATTGCCCCCGAATTGTTCGGTTCTACCACTGTCATCAGTACACAAATAGCTATAACCTCTTAGGTAGTAGTGAAATGTCTACCCTAGACGCTGTTAGTCGCTCTTGAATTAAGGGGTGAAAACCTGTGTACGAATGGATATTGCCAAGCCTGAGCGAAATCTTGGCTGAAAATCAATCAAGTGTGGCCGAATCTTCACCTGCTAAAGCAGAGCAGCAATGGCGTGTCAGCCTCGCGGCGACAGAACATTTGCTATTAAATACTTTAGCATCTGATTCAGTTGACACAATCCAAGGATTAGTTTTAGCCGCACCAGCACCCTTATTTAGTCAACCAAAACTGATTCAAAGTTTACAAACAGTAACTTTTACGGCAAAACCATTTAATCCCTTGGCACTAATGCCATTTCAGATGCCAGGTGTGATGTCTGCTGCGGGTTACACCAACGCGTATGTAGATGAAGAAATTGCTCCTCATGAATCGGTACTTCCCTTACTACCTGCCGATCCGCTAGGGGCAGAACAATTTTGCTTGGTTTTTACAGATAAATTTAGATTAGTACTGGTTTTAGCAACCCACAAAAACGGTAAAAAAACCTTTTCATTTTCTTTTGAACCAGAAGTAGTACAGCAGGCTTGGCGATCGCTAGGGGCACGAGTAATGCTGGCTAATCCAGAATTTTTCGCCCGCTTGGACGCATTAGTAGAGCAGTATTCTCCGGTAGCACCAGACTACCGTATCATGATTCAGTTTAGCCAGTTGTTACTTCAGAAATTAACAGAACCAGAAGAAACTAGGGACTCTTCACTAGGAACTGGGGATAAGCTGGACAAAGAGAATAACCAATGCCCATTACCCCTTATCCCCAGAGGGGGCCCCACCATCCCCAATCCCCAATCCCCAAATCCTGATGTAGAATTGCTCCAAGCCTTCGCTCACGAAGTTCGCACACCTCTAACAACTATTCGCACCATGACTCGTCTACTGCTGAAGCGGCGAGACTTAGATATTAGTGTGATCAATCGCTTAAAAATTATCGATCACGAATGTACTGAACAAATTGACCGTATGGAGTTGCTGTTTAAGGCAGCAGAACTGGAAACTACTACCTCAACAAAATCATCAAAAACTCAACTCACGCCGATGTCTTTAGATCAAGTGTTGCAGCAGAGTATTCCCCGTTGGGAACAAGCAGCACATCGGCGGAACTTAACTTTAAATGTTGTTTTACCTCAACAACTACCAACAGTGGTGAGTAATCCCACCATGCTGGATCAGGTACTCACTGGTTTGATGGAAAATTTTACTCGCAGTTTACCCGCCGGCAGCCATATTCAAGTACAGGTTATCCCCGCTGGAGATCAACTGAAGTTACAATTATCGCCCCAATTTGGCTGCAAAGATTCAAATAAAGCTGCCACACCTGCAACGCCACCAATTCGTAAAGCTCTGGGTCAATTGCTGATGTTTCAACCAGAAACAGGTACGATTAGTTTAAATATCGCCGCAACCAAGCATTTGTTTCAGGCGATTGGTGGCAAACTGATTGTGCGTCAGCGTCCACATTATGGGGAAGTTTTGACGATTTTCCTGCCTTTAGAAGTTAGCAGTAAACAGAAACCAGTAGTCAGGAATTAGACATCAGGATTGGGAATACGGAGCTTATGTCATAGAAGGATAATTCTGTTACAAATTGCGTTACCTATGTCTCACTAATAGTCAGATGGGTTTATAATCGTAATTAAATTAAGTCTCCTTACACCACACTAAAAAGCCGTAAAATTGTTTAAATTTTCACGGCTTTTATTTTACGATTGTAGATAAATATTTTGAATGGATTAGGTCTTTTGAACGTGCCATTATAAATATTTGAATAATTTATCGTAGAGAAAGCAACAGAATATCTAATAGGTGAGAGAGTATTAGCAGTAAATATCTATTCGCTTCTGTTCCCAGTTAAGAACTTCCTTCCTACGCAAGTAAGTTAAGTTCTCTGAATCAAATCGGATTTCTATATTTAGGGGTGCTAAAAATTTACACTGTCCTCAATGAAGAGGACAGTGTAGGCAATTTACGCCATTAGAAGAATGACAGTCTAGCGAAACATACTACTGACTGAAGTATCTTCATGAATCCGCCAAATAGTTTCTCCTAACAGATTAGCTACTGACAGTACCACTAGTTGGGGAAAACGATTGTTTTCTGGTATGGGAATCGTATTTGTCACAATGACTTCCTCAAATAAGCCACTAGATAATCGCTCCATCGCTGGTGGAGAGAACACTGCATGAGTTGCACAGGCATATACCTGACGCGCTCCTTCTTCACGCAGCAATCGCGCTCCTTCAGCGATCGTGCCCCCAGTATCAATCATGTCATCCACTAATACTGCTGTTTTGCCCCTAACATCACCGATGACATTTAACACTTCTGCAACATTATGTGCCTGACGACGTTTGTCAATAATCGCCAATGGGGCATCACCTAGTTTTTTCGCAAATGCCCTAGCTCTTGCTACACCACCAACATCGGGAGAAACAACTACTAGATCGGGTAATTGCTTGCTTGCTAGGTAATCCAGCAATACTGGTGAACCGTAAACATGGTCAAAGGGTATATCGAAATAGCCTTGAATCTGAGCCGAGTGTAAATCCATTGCTAGAACGCGGTTAGCACCTGCTTCAGTGATCAAGTTAGCAACCAGCTTGGCAGTTATTGACTCTCGTCCTGCTGTTTTGCGATCGGCACGAGCATAACCATAGTAGGGAATTACTGCTGTTACCTGTCGCGCCGAAGCCCGACGACAGGCGTCAACCATAATCAACAATTCCATCAAATGATCGTTTACAGGTTGACAACATGGCTGGATTAAATAGACATCACAACCCCGAATCGATTCTTGGATTTGAACGTAAAGTTCTCCATCCGCAAATCTTTTGCGGATCATTGGCCCCAAGTCCATACCCACATAACGAGCGACTTCTTGAGACAGATGTATGTTGGCAGAGCCAGAAAACAGCCGCAGACGATGATTATCGTTCAGTCCTGTTGTAGATGGTTGCACTTTGAAAGTTGCAGAACTGAGTACAGCAGATCCTCTATGTGCATTCATAGTAATATTATCATTAGAGATTTAATAGATTTAACCGAAAAACAGCCTAAAAAAGCATCTGTGAGTTTTGTTAAAGCTTCCATACAAAATTTAAACATTTCTGCATAAAATTATCAAATTATCATTCGCTAATTATTTAGTCTTCTTGGCAAATAAGGTATTGATAGCTTAACTGTCATCAATTTCATCCACTAGGTCTATAGTTCAATTTTTTAGGTTGAGGGAAATAATCCCAATCGCTTAAACATTGTTGTGGTAAGTTTTTCTAACTATCTTAATTTATAGGTGGCAGTCAAGCATTTACAACTTAATGAGTTTATTCTCACAACAGTATAGCACCTCTTATTAAGTACAACAAATGTAATTTTTTGTTCTATATGTTACGCATTAATAAAAACGATAATCAATTGCGAAGTCTAAAAGAAGCTAGCAGCGCCCAAAACTCACCTACGTACAAGCAAGTTTTTAAATAAAGATTGGATAAAGCTTGAATAAAGATTAAATAAAAATTTTTTTTTGATACCAAAATAAAGGTAGTATTATCTAGGCAAAACCTTGTAAGTATTTTTACTAAAAAAATCTATTATTAATAAATCTAAACGAAGTTGTTGAATCTAAATTCTCTTGAGATATAGAAGCGGTAGGCATACTTATGGACTCTCGGCGTACTTCAGTAGTAGAAAAATCTTTAACTGCCATAGCAACTAATTCCAAGAAGTCAGCGTACTACTTAGCTGCGATGCGACCGCGACAATGGACGAAAAACCTGGTGGTGTTTGCAGCACCATTGTTCGCATTTAGCATCAATCTGCAATCTCTGCTAGGTAGCTTATTGGCATTTGTATTATTTTGCTGTGCATCAAGTGGCTTCTACTTAATCAATGACATCGTAGATGTGGAATCTGACCGTCAACACCCTGTCAAGTGTAAGCGTCCAATAGCCGCTGGATTAGTTAGCATCCGTGTTGCGACTGCGATGGCATTGGTGCTTTTGGGTGGTGCCCTAATTTTTGGGTGGTTGCGATCGCCCCATTTGGGTGCAGCGATAACTGCATACGCCCTGTTACAGGTTGCCTATAATCTGCGACTCAAACGGATGGTAATTTTGGATGTTGGGGCGATCGCTACCGGATTTGTGCTACGAGCTTATGCCGGCGCTGCTGCTACCAGTATTACTTTATCATCTTGGTTTTTAATGTGTACTGCAATGTTGGCGCTATTTCTAGGTATTGAAAAGCGCAAAGCAGAACTAAGGTTAGCACAACTTAAAGGCAATAAGCCTCGCTCTGTCCTCAAATACTATTCCTTGCCTCTGCTGGGTCGTATGGAAAATGTTGTCACCACAGGCACAGTTCTCACCTATGCTCTTTGGAGTGCCGGGCCCTATCTACACGGAGCGCCCACCTCTTGGATGCTACTGACTTTACCATTTGTGTTGTATGGAATTTTTCGCTATCAACTATTGAGCGATCCCCAAGAGATTAGCGGTTACAGCGATAACCATCATCTAGAGCAAGGTGGACGTAGCGAACGCCCAGAAGAAGTTTTATTGAAAGACTTGCCGATACTAATCACAGTTATTGGTTGGATTATCACATGCTTTTTGATTCTCTGGTTGAGAAAGCAAGGGATGATTGAATAAATCTCATAGGAGAAGCCACTAGCAATTAGTCTGCCCGATCAATCTTGTAACTGTTTTACCTTAACAAGTTGTATGAATAGTTTTAGCCTTGCTGACGAGATGAAACTACCTTGTCAAAAAATGTCTGGACTTGCTGCACTAAAAACGCGCTATCGTCCATTCATCTGTCCTCTTGATATGGTTCTTGCCAAGATTCCCGAAGGCGCACGTCTTTATGATATTGGCTGCGGTACAGGAGCATTACTTTATCTGGCTTTAAAGTTGCGTTCAGTAAAAGTAGCTCATGGTTATGATATTTCACGTGAAGCTGTGAAAGCTTCTGAGGCTTTTGCAATGAAATCTGAAATTTTTCAGGTCAGGCATTTGCATCCAGAAGAAACACCACCAGATTTGCATGGATATGACACTGTAACTATGATTGACGTTCTTCACCACATTCCTCCAAAATTACAGGACGATTTTCTCCGTAAAACAATTTCGCAGATGGATTCGGGAGCAAGGCTGATTATTAAAGACATTGAGGCATCCAAAATTATTGGGTCTTTTATGAATCAGCTTCATGACTTGTTACTGGCAAGAGAATGGGTTCACCAACGCCGAAGTAGCGATCTTGTTCAAGTTTTTCAATCAATGGGAGCTACAGTTAGTCGTCCAATTCTCCGTTGGACTCTTTGGTATCCACACTTTCAAATTGTGGTATTAGTACCTTAAAGGACTTACAAATAAAAAAATCTCAAATTTTCTTGTTGATGGGTGTCCGCATTACCTGCCGCGACGCGAACACCCATTCCATATTCAGGGTATGCAGAACTCAGAGCGACACTTCGACTCTTCTCCACTAGACTCTCTCTGTGCGTAGCTTTCTTCCACAAAAAAAGTGCTACTACAAGTTTGACAGTAAGCCTGTCGATCTGCTCAGTACAAGTCAGTCAAACGCTACCCATCCCACAAGAAGGATAATTTATTTATTGGAAGTCCCTAAGGCGTGATGGGAGGAAACTTGACGGAATTTGTAGATGAAAAATCCCACAGCTATTTTCAGAAAACTCTTCAGCACCTTTATCTCCTGGCTGCATTTGCTCATTCAGCAAAACAACCAACCAGATTTTAAAAGGAACCCCCACAGACTACCACGACAAGTCTATACATTGGCAAGTATCGAAATTGAGTGGCTAAAAACCTGTAAAATTCAAGGGATAATCCTCGATTTAGACAACACTATTGTTTCAGAAGACGATCGCTACCTATCTCCTTATGCAGAAGATTGGATTAAGCAAGCAAAGTTAGCCGGATTGCAATTTTTCATCCTCTCAAATGGGAAACGTCGCTATCGCGTCAAATATTGGTCTCGTCGCCTTGATATTCCAGCACTCAGTCCGGCGAAAAAACCCTTTCCCCCTGCATTTCGACAGGCAACAGCTTATATGAAGTTACCAGCAAAACAAATACTCGTCATTGGTGATAGTTTACATACTGATTTTGTGGGAGCATTAATTTGTAGATGTGGCTTCATCCAAGTCGCTAGCCTACCGCACCCGCCCCGATGGTGGGAAAAACTTGCTGGGAAATGGGTGCAAATACCTTATCCATCTGGAGGAGAACTTTGGGATTTTGACGATACTGCTGGCTATGAAAGTTTCTTCTAGATTGCTCTTTTCATCAAAAAATATCACTTTATAAATTGAGTAAATTTTTACTATGAATAACCACATAGTTTTTAGCTTGCTGATTTTAATCACAGTGGGGTTAAACACACTAGCGCAAAATCTATTGAAACTAGGAGCAGGACAAAATCCGTTAAATATCTATTTAATTGCAGGGATTTTGAGTTATGGTTTGAGTGCTGTTTTTTATGTAATAGTTTTAGGTAAACTGAATTTATCTGTTGCCTATCCATTAGTAATAGGATTAACAATTATAGTTACAATGATTACTGGATCTGTAATTTTGAAAGAAAAAATCTTAATTTCTCAATGGTTAGGAGCAGGTTTGATGTTGAGTGGTATCTGGGCAATCGCTTTAGGTAAACATTGACTATAAAAAAACTAAATTATGTAAGAACTAAAAGTGCCAGGACGTAAAACAAATGATGATGACAATCAAAAATCAGAGATGGTCTAAATATTATATCTCTATTTTAATATTGGTTTTTTTGAGTGGTTTACTCCGCTTTTTTATGCTGTCAAACCAGAGTCTTTGGTACGATGAAGGCTTGACCTTAACTAATTCTGATGTCTCGACTCTTCAAGAGAGTATTGAAAGGGTTAGAAACATCGCAAATAGTGATAGATTTCAGCCGCTATACTTTATAGTTATGTTTTGGTGGCGTCAGCTATTTGGCGAAAGTGAATTTGCTCTTCGCTCACTCTCTACTATTTTAGGTATTGGCTCAAATGTCATTCTATTCTTTACTGCTTTGCGGATATATGGTAAAAAACACGCCTTCTGGACTCTGCTAATTTTGACATTCAGTTCTTTCTGTGTCAATTACAGCCAAGAAGCAAGAATTTATTCCTTCGCAATGTTTATTGCCTCACTTCAATTATATTTCTTTAGCGAAGTATTAGTTAAAAATCAAACTCATCAAAATACTTCCAAATGGCTGTTTAGTATTTTTACTGCTATAGGGATTTTTAGTAACATTACTATGTGGCTTTTTACTACAGCATTATGTGTATCTCATCTTGTCATCTATAGAAATTTCAAGCAATGGCTACAATGGTGGCTTCCTGCTGCGTTTTTATCTATACCGTCAGTTATATATCATCTGACTTTACCTGGAGCAACCGATCCCGAAACAATTCCGATTAATCGTTTGGGATTACCCATAATCCAAAATATTCTTTTTGTATTAAATGGAATTTTGGTGGGAACAACCTATGGGCCTTCAATGGAGCAGCTGCGCGGCGACGATAGAGTGCAAGTTATGCTTAGTTACTGGCCTCAACTACTATTATTATTAATTGTCGGTACTGTAATTTTATTGGCTTTAGTAAGAGTTTTATTGATACACAAGAAAAAGGGCAGAGAGCAACATCCTGATTACTTTTTTACTTCTGTTTTTATCATAGCATTTTTGCTAGGATTGCTCTTAGCGATAGTTGCCAAAACTAATTGGGTGCCACGTCACTCTTATTATCTTTGGTTACCACTTGCCATACTTCTCCCATCGGCTTTGAGTCAAAGACCTGGTATAACATCAAAGCGCTATGGCATGTCTCAGCTAGCTCAAATTGCTGTCATCTCTCTGATAGTTATGAATATTTATTCCCTTGGTAACTACTACTTCAATGGAGACTACCAGAGAGATGACTATCGTTCTGCTGTCCAGTACCTAATAAAAAATCGATCTTCTTCTACACAATCTGTATTTTTATTTGGTAATCCCAGATTATTTGAATATTACGGTGACAGTTTCACTGTGGATGCAAGAAATTTGGGGGATCGTTTAAAAAAGGAAGTCCCGAATGAAAATTTTGCTGAAGAAATTGAAAAATTAACAAATAATAAGGATACAGTTCTCCTCACAATTAATCGTGATTATCAATTTCCTAAAGGGTTGATTGAAAGAGAAATGAGTAGTTTGTATAAGCTGGATTCTCAAGTTGATTTTGCATATTTTAAAATATATCGTTTTGTCAAGAAGAAAAATTGAATTGGGGGATTGGAGGCTCTGAAGTTATAGAGTAAAAAACAACCTTGCTCTGGTGGGTGTGTATTTGTTAGGTATAGTAGAATATTGCGGCAGGTAACTGTCAGTCGCCTCTTGGACTTAATCTTTGTGGGTGACTTCCTCCTAAGTTGCTACTACACTCAATCAATCGATCATGCAACCACCCATTACAGTTGGTACTGTCTTGCAAAACCGTTACCGCATAATTCAAATTCTCGGACAAGGAGGATTTGGTAGAACCTATCTGGCAGAAGACCAGAGGCGCTTTAACGAACTTTGCGCGATCAAGGAATTGACTTCAACAGCAACAGGGGCTTTGGCTTGGGAGAAGGCACAAGAGCTTTTTCACCGAGAGGCCGCCATTTTATATCAAATCGAACATCCACAAGTCCCTAAATTTCGGGAAAGATTTGAGCAAGACCAACGCTTATTTTTGGTGGAGGACTACGTTGCAGGTCAGACGTACCGGACTCTGCTAGCTGAACGTCAAGCTGTGGGTCAAACTTTTACAGAGGCAGAAGTATTACAGCTAATAGAGTTGTTGCTGCCTGTTTTAGAGCATATTCACAGTCGAGGGATTATTCACAGAGATATCTCGCCAGAAAATATTATTTTGCGAGATAGTGACGCGAAACCTGTGTTAATTGACTTTGGGGTAGTTAAGGAACTAGCGACGCGTTTACGATCGCCAGATAGTGCCCTGCCAGAAACCACTGTGGGAAAATTAGGCTACTCTCCTAGCGAACAAATGCAAACAGGGGGAGCTTATCCTAGCAGTGATTTGTATGCCTTAGCGGTAAGCGCGGTCGTTTTACTGACTGGTAAAGAACCAAAGGATTTATTTGATGAAAACCAACTAACTTGGAATTGGCAGCGGTGGGTAAAAGTGAATCCGCGATTTGCTATAGTTTTGAATCGGATGTTGAATCATATACCGAGCGATCGCTATCAAAGTGCTGCTAGTGTATTACAAGCACTCCAACCTTTACAGCAACCCAGTCTTCCTCCTCTGAATGTTTCCAACTTACAGACAATGGCTGTTGGTCGTCGTCCTGACTTAGTACCACCACCAGCTTCGCCTCAGAAACCCAATCCTGTGATTCCACCACGCACCACTAACTCAATTTTGGATAATCCCTTAGCGATTACCGCAATTGGCAGCGCTGTCGTGATTATCGCCGGATTCGGTTCTTGGGCGCTGGTAAGTTCCATCCGCAGTCAACCGAAAACACCAATTGAAACGCCTCCACAAAATTTCCCTTCACCAGTGATTCCTGGTGGTACTACACCCACACCTACACCTACACTTACACCCACACCCAGCAGCAATCAATCTGTTGTACCTAGTAAACGCCTCAATCTGGGAGCATCCAATAACACAGCCACGGTTAACGATACTCTGAAAACAAATCAAAGAATCAGGTACACTTTTTTCGGACAAAAAGGCGACAAGCTAACTGCGTTTCTTGACCCAGGAAGCAACATTCTGTTAACAGTCTTCAGTCCCAATCAACAACCAATTGATATTAATGCCCAACAAGTAACAGCATATCAAGGCATATTGCTGGTTACTGGTAGATATACTATTGAGTTAACTCTGGTTCCAGGAGTTACCGAAAGCAATTACAACCTGAATGTTGCATTAGAAAAACTAGTTAAACCAACACCGACAGCAATACCCTTGCCAATACCCATAGAGACACCGTTGCCGATTCCCACAGCAACACCCTTGCCAATACCCATAGAGACACCGTTGCCGATTCCCACAGAAACGCCCTTGCCAATACCCACAGAAACGCCCTTACCAATACCCACAGAAACACCCTTGCCAATTCCTACCACTATTGAAACGCCAACTTTGCCACCGACTGATGGAACACAACCATTTTCTGGTCAAAGAAATTAATGTTAAACACACTACTAATTACTGGAACTGATACGGAAGCTGGTAAAACTGTTTTAACGACAGCATTAGCAGCCTATTGGCAAAAATATTACCCGCAGCGTAGCTGGGGAATCATGAAACCGATTCAATCGGGAATTGGCGATCGCGAGTGGTATCAAAAGCTATTTGCGCTAGAACAATCTGCTGAAGAAATTACACCTTTATACTTTCAAGCACCTCTAGCGCCTCCGATCGCAGCAGCACGAGAAAATCGCCAAATAGATTTAGCTCTTGTGTGGCAAGCTTTGTCTAAGTTGCGATCGCACCGTGATTTTGTGCTTGTAGAAGCCTTGGGAGGGTTGGGTTCGCCAATCACAGAGGAATTAACGGTAGCTGATTTGGCAGGGGAATGGCGTTTACCAACGGTATTAGTAGTACCAGTAAGATTAGGTGCGATCGCTCAAGCAGTGGCAAATGTAGCATTAGCTAGACAATCGCGCATCAATCTCAAAGGTATTGTTCTGAACTGCGTACAACCCCGAACAGATGCAGAAATAGCCGATTGGACACCACGCCAATTGATTCAATCACTTACCAATACACCAATTTTAGGCTGTTTACCTTATCTAGATAATCTTACTGATTTAGATAAACTTGCTCAAATAGCATCAGATTTAGATTGGGAAACACTGACATTTTAAATTGAGCATTGAGCATTGAGTATTAACAACATACAATTGCAAATTAAGCAACCCTTGTTTTATATTTAAGTGAAATTGGTATTAACGATATGGACATCAACCCAATTGAACTGCTTGGGGAGGACGACGATGAACCTGAAACGCCAGCTAACCGTGAAAAACGCAAGAGTCGTCTAAATAGTGCTGTAGCAATTGCAGTTGCATTGATAGCAACTTTTATGGGCATCTGCAAAGTTAAAGACGATAATATAGTTCAGGCAATGCAGCAAGCTCAAGCAAATAAAATTGATGATTGGGCATTATACCAGGCTCGTAATATTCGTGAAGAAATAGCCAAATCAAATGTGGTGCAACTCAAATTGCAATCTCTTTCTCAACCTGCTGCTGTGAGGGCTGACTATGAAAAACAGATTGCCGTTTATCAAAGCATTGCTGATAAAGAAGACCAGAAAAAGCAGCAACAGAAGGTAATTGCCGAACAAGATCAAACAACCTATGACCAGCTTAATTATCATGACGACCAGTTTGATCTAGCTGATGCCTCCTTATCAATCTCTGTCTCGCTATTTGCTATTACATCTCTATCTCAGAAAAAATGGTTGTTCTACGCCGCTTTAGTTCCAACTCTATTTGGCTTGGTCATGGGGTTATCAGGATTATTAAACTGGCAAGTACATCCTGATGCCTTGACTAAATTACTATCCGAAAATTTCTTAGAAAAGCCAGCCGAAAAAAAAATAGTGCTTTCCATTGGCGCTTCCCCAAATTCCAAAGTGTTTTAATTTACTTAACTACAAGATTGGATAATTTATTTGTCGGAAATCCCTAAGAAGATTTTGATGCTAATTCTTCCACACTCCCGACTATATAGCTGTTCTCGTTTATGTGAGGTACACCCGTAGGGAACATACCCATTGGTGTCAACTTAACGCGAAACCGCTTGTCCGCCGGGAATTGAAATTCCCGTCTCATAGCTAAAGTCATCTTCAGATAACTTTAGATCGCCAAAAATCTCCAGTCTACTTCAGTAGACTTAAGCTATTAGCCCGAAAATTTATTTCCGGGCGGGCATGGAAGCCAACAGATAAGCTATTTTCAGATGAAGTTGACCTGCGATATAATTTTGTACCGCATCTAAGTGGGAACCGCTATAAACTGGGAAAATAAACTTAAGTTCGCTGTACTTAAATTAGTTTGTATTCATAATGGTTTCTACCTTTCCCAATCCCTCTTCTGTTGATCTATCTCGCATCAGACTAGCGATTCGTTCATTGCAACCGCAGTTAGTAGAGTGGCGGCGGCGATTGCATCAACAACCAGAGTTGGGTTTTCAAGAAAAACTGACAGCTGAGTTTGTATCACAAAAGCTGCAAGAGTGGGGAATTGAGCATAAAACTGGTATTGCCCACACTGGCATTGTTGCCACGATCAAAGGTAATAAACTCCCCACGAACAAAGTTTTAGCGATTCGGGCAGATATGGATGCTTTGCCAATCCAAGAACTCAACGAAATACCGTACAAATCGCAGCATGAGGGAGTGATGCACGCTTGTGGACATGATGGACATATAGCGATCGCTTTAGGTACAGTTTATTATCTCCAGCACTATCGGCAAGACTTCTCTGGTACGGTGAAAATTATCTTTCAGCCAGCGGAAGAATCACCAGGAGGCGCAAAGCCGATGATTGAAGCTGGAGTCCTAAAAAATCCTGATGTCGACGCGATTATTGGTTTGCACTTGTGGAATAATTTGCCATTGGGAACAGTGGGTGTGCGCGCTGGGGCGTTGATGGCTGCTGTGGAGTGCTTCAACTGCACAATTTTGGGCAAAGGTGGACACGGCGCGCTACCCCATCAAACTGTTGACTCGGTTGTTGTTGCTGCCCAAATCGTCAATGCTTTGCAAACCATTGTCGCCCGAAATGTTAATCCCATTGATTCGGCAGTGGTGACAGTTGGCGAACTTCATGCAGGAACTAAGCGTAATGTGATTGCTGATACAGCAAGAATGAGTGCGACTGTCAGGTATTTTAATCCTAGTTTAAAAGGCTTTTTTAAAGAGCGTGTCGAGCAGATTATTGCTGGAATTTGTCAGAGTCATGGTGCGAATTATGACTTAGAATACTGGTCACTTTATCCACCAGTAATTAATGATATTAAAATAGCAGAATTGGTGCGTTCTGTAGCCGAAGAAGTGGTAGAAACTTCTCTAGGTATTGTGCCAGAATGCCAAACTATGGCTGCTGAAGATATGTCATTTTTCTTAGAAGAGGTTCCTGGTTGTTATTTCTTTTTGGGTTCTGCTAACCCAGCGAAAGACTTAGCATATCCTCATCATCATCCCCGGTTTGATTTTGACGAAACCGCCTTGGGAATGGGTGTAGAAATATTTATTCGATGTGTAGAACAGTACTTTCTTTAAACTTAATTTATCAAACAGAATTCAGGAGTCAGGAGTCAGAATTCAGAATGAATTATGTATGACTGGCGGATAGCGCAGCGTAAAGCCTTCTCTACGAGACGCTACCGCGAACGCTTAGAGCGAGTCCGCGTACCCCTGCGGGGAAGCAAGCTACGCGCAGCGTCTCGTAGAGAGTGTCTTGATTCTGACTCCTGACTCCTGACTCCTTCTCATTTGATTTCTTCAAACCGCACACTCGTCACTTCCAGTTATGAGTTAGGCGCTCTATCTTAGGTGTCACTTTCTGTTAAATGTGCAAAAAGTTGGTACATTTTATCCATCATCTCAGACTTCTAACTGTTGTGGTTTTGTAAACCCATTAGTTAAAGATTTAAATCTGCGCGAATGGAATTGTCCTGGTTGCAATAGTCACAATTTGAGAGATAAAAATGCTGCCCTCAACATACTGAGTCAGGGATTGAGATTACTAACCGCCGTCGGTACGCCGGAGGTTATAAAAAGCGCCTGTGGAGAACTCGTCAGTCCTGGAGCAATTCAGGCAGAGATCGTTGAAGCAGGAATCACGCGACTTCAAGTCGTGTGAGGTTCAATTTGTCATTACCGAATTTTAAATTTTAAATCTCTCAACATCCCTCTTAAGTGTGAAAGTAACTCACAACTCTAGGTAGTGGCGCTAGTAGTTAAGGATGGCTAATCTAGATAAAGTTAATTCAATATTCACTCAGGTTTGATTCACCACACCAATCTTCAGTGGCGCGTGCTGGGGATTTACTGTCTGTCTGGATAGCCTCAATTAAATGTTCTTTAGCATAGCGACAAATATGAAAACAGATCAACTCCTGAAAAACTATGCCGCAGGTGTCAGAGACTTTACTGGTGTCAACTTGAGCGAGGCCAACTTAAGGGAAGCCGATCTCAGTGGTGTAATTTTAGATAAAGCAATTTTAGATGGAGCTAATCTGAGTCACGCTAATTTAAGTCACGCCAGTTTGATTGAGACAGATTTAAATGGAGCAGATTTGAGCAATGCGGATCTCAGTGGTAGCAACTTAAGCGGAGCTATTTTGGATGGAGCTATCTTGGATGGAGCTGCAATGGAAGGAGCTAATTTGAGTCATGCTGATTTGACAGTTGCGAAACTGATTGACACTAACTTGAGTGAGGCGGATTTGCAGGAAGCAAGCTTGATAGCGGCGAATCTAGATGGAGCCGATTTAAGTGGTGCAGATTTAACTGTAGCTGACTTGTCTCAGGCAAATCTTACTCAAGCAGATTTGAACCAGACTAATTTGAGCGGAGCAAATTTAGATGGAGCTAATATAGAAGGAACAATCCTTGATGACAATGTTTGACCAAAGAGGCAGGGAGCAGGGAGCAGGGGAGAAAAATTCGCTCATTTCCCCTGCCATCTGGGTTTCAAGCCCCTAAATTTATTTATGCCCAAAATTTTAAATATTTATTTCAAGACGCGCAGCATCTCGTAGAGAGAAATAATGCGTCCTTAGTTCAAGCCACTACATTAGACCTCTTGCAAAAGTGCCTTTTGCACTCTTGTCGGGAAAGGGTGAAAGGTTAAAGGGGAATGTTAATTCTATCCCTTTTCCCTTTAACCCTTACCCTTTACCCGACTTATGCAAGAAGTCTATTTATGTATGGGGTTCTCCCCCTGCTCCTTTTCCTCTTCCAAAAGAGCAACGAGCCGCTTTAATGTCACTGTTGATTGTCATAATTAAAACAATTGACTCTCAACTATCAATGGTGAACTCTACCCTCGTTGTCACACTCTATGTCAACCCTCTGACAGGGAATGATACCAATACTGGTTCACGGTTGAGTCCGTTTAAAAGCCTCACCCGTGCCTTAAAATTAACCAAAATCCCGACGGTAATTCATCTGGAATCGGGAAATTACAGCGCTGCTAGTGGTGAGGTGTTCCCACTGGTCATCCCTGAAGGGACGACAGTGGTGGGTAATGAAGCAAAAAAAGGTGCAGAGATTGTAATTTACGGGAGTGGTGAGTATCAAAGTCTCAGCTTTGGTATGCAAAATATTACACTGCTCTTGGTAGATAATGCCTGTGTTTTAGGTGTAACTGTTACCAATCCTTCAGTCAGAGGTACTGGTATCTGGATTGAATCGGCTGTACCTACTTTAGCTAACAATACTTTAAGTAACTGTGGGCGAGAAGGTGTGTTTACCACTGGTACTGCCAAGCCTACAATTTCAGATAACATATTTGTGCAAAATACTGCTAGCGGATTAGTGATGGCAGGTCATAGCCAGGGAGAAGTACTGCGGAATGTATTTCAAAGAAACCCTTTAGGCATAGCAATTAGTGATTTTGCGGCTCCGACGATCGCCAATAATAAATTATCAGAAAATCGCACAGCGATCGCACTTTCTCGCAATGCCCAACCTGTGCTGCGTCAAAATCTCATAGCTCAAAATACCCAAGGTGGTCTATTAGTCAATGGTAATGCAGTCCCCGATTTAGGTAATACCCAAGATCCCGCCAATAATATTTTTCGTGATAATCATGAATTTGATTTATATAATGCTACTACACAAAAACTAATTTCCGTAGGTAATCAATTAAATTCTTCTCTAGTAAAGGGTTTGGTCGAATTTGTCCCAAATAATCAGGTAGCAGTTAGCACTAGTTATTCTGATATGCCGACACAATCCCCATTTCCAGAACTAGATGGACATTGGGCAGAACCATTTATTCAGGCATTAGTGAGCATGAATTTAACTCATGCTTTTGCTGATAGTCGCTACCAGCTAGATAAACCCATGACTCGCGCCCAGTATGCAGATATGGTGGCGATCGCCTTTAACCCATTTTCCAAAATCCTAGCACCTGATTTTACGGATGTACCTAAGGATTTTTGGGCTTATAGCGCTATCCAAATTGCGGCTAGCGGTGGCTTTGTTGGTGGATTTAGCGATCGCACCTTCCGCCCCGATCAACATGTGCAGCGGCTACAGGTGATTGTCTCCCTAGTGAATGGACTGGGACTACCAGCTGTTGATAGCGATATTTTGGAAGTATATAGCGATCATCATACTATTCCCGACTATGCCCGAAAAGCCGTTGCTACTGCTACACGATGGGGAATAGTTGTCAACTATCCAGATCCAAAAGTGCTTGCACCTTCACGTTTAGCAACACGCGCCGAAGTTGCAGCAATGGTTTATCAGGCATTAGTCGCCATCGGGCGAACACCGCCGATACAGGGCTTTTCAACTAATTAAAGTACGCTAAATGCCCAATCCCCATCTCATTCGTAATGTAAATAATTGAAAATTTCTGTAAATCAGTCTATATAGGGTTGCATTCTAGGAGTTGGCAAGTAAAATAGGGGACACTGCTTATCGTCTTGGTAACTTGTGGAAAAAAAACCATGTAGTTAAAAGCACGTTAGGCTAATATGCAGTGGGTGACAAATCTTAGACCTATTGCCTAAAGCTAATAGCCCCATGTTAACAACACTTCCAGATACTTCTGCCAACTTGGCGATCGCCTTATTAATTAACTATAGTTTTGATCTCAGTGGATATAGTGCCAATGAGCTAGTTGAGCGTTGGCAAACGCAATACCCACTTAATTGGCTACACCTGGCAGTGATTGAGGCACTATATCAAGGTCGTTATAAAGCGGTTTCTGTGCAGCAAATCTTAGTATTTTGGCAGCGCCGGGATCAGGCTACATATCATTTCAATATGGAATTTGAACGTATGGTTTGTAGCAAGTTTCCCCAAAGCTTAACGTCATCACCGACACCAGCCCTAGCGCCAGCGAAGAAAAATCCCACTGTAGAGAGAGTGACGAGTCCTCAATTACCACCATCAAAGATTCGCAACGGCTATCAATACAGCAATACTGCAACTCTACAACTGAACAGCTCCCAACCAAAGGCATCTTTAGTTGAAGAAGAAGGGAAGCAGGAAGAAACAGAGAATAAAACTGCTTTGAAGTCTTCGCTTTCTGGGAAATTTGCCTCTTCGGCAACCCTTCAGCTAGCATCTGCTGTCAGCCACAGGCAAACTTCACAAGAAAGTCCCCCACCTTCCCCATCACTAAGCCATCATCAGCGACAGCCAAAACTGCTGCCACCTGCCACTATTCATGCCCCAATCGGGCAATTTACTCCAGAAACAAGCGATCGCTCTGACTCTTTTACGTCTAAACTTAAAGCGATGTCTGGGGAAGGGGGAAGAGGAGCAGGGGAAGCAAGAGCGGAGTAATTAATGCCCAATGCATTTTAGATTTTTATTCTGTAACTAAGAGCTTAAAGCGCTCATCATCGGCAATCTCATCAAAATCTAGGTCGGTTGCTGCGTCTTCTTTATACCTGGGATCGAGTTCAATTGCTTGTTGTAGAGTCAGCAAAGAGCGTTCAACTTGTCTTTGCAGTGCGTAACAGGCTGCTTTGTTGTAATGGGCACTGGCATAATCTGACTTAATTTCTAAGGCTTTGTTAAAACTAGCGATCGCTTCATCATCGCGTCCCAATCTCACTAAAGTATAACCGCGTTTATCCCAGATTTTGGGAGAATTGGGCTGGAATTCTAAAGCTCTATCCAAAGAGACTATTGCCTCTTCATATTGTTCTAATGCTATTAGAGAAAGACCGCAATTCAACCAAGCAACGGCATCATCAGGTTTGATTTGTGTAGCTTTCTCAAATGAAGCAAAGGCTTTCTGATGTTGTTGTAAGTTTCCCAAAGCAACGCCGCGATCGCACCAAGCTTGATGATAATCTGGCTGAATCTGAATAGCGCGATCGTAGGACGAAATTGCATCTTTGTAGCGTTTTAACCTTCCGAGAGTTAGACCTCGTTTTAACCAAGCCACAGGTTCATCAGTTTGGATTTTAAGCGCTTGGTTGTAAGCTGCGATCGCATCTTCATAGCGCCTTTGAGAAAACAAGGCATCTCCCTGTTTTACATACTCATCAGCAGTCAATTCTGGTTGTTGTGGCTGTTCCTGTATTTCTTCTTCAACTTCAAAATTCACTACCTCTGGAACAGATTCAGGTATAACTTCAGTTAATTCTTGAAGGATGAGATTCTTTCTTTCTTGAGCATCTAACTGTAACTCAGAGAGTTGAGAGACAAACTCAGTTTCTAATCTTTCTAACTTCTCCAAAATTAGAATCTTTTGTTGTTGAGCATTCCATTGTAATTCTGAGAACTGCGAAGTAAATTCAGAACCAGATTTCTCTAAATTTTCAATAATTAGCTCTTTGCTCTTTTGAACATCTATTTGCAACTCTGATAGCTGAACCGCAAACTCTGATTGTAATGCTCCCAAATTTTCAACAATTTTATTTTTTTGCTCAATAGCACCTATTTGTAATTCAGATAATTGAAATTTCAATTCTTTATCGAATATTCTTAAATTTTCCAGCGTGATATATTTTTGGTTTTGAGCATCTATCTGTAATTCAGATAATTTTTCAGCAAATTCTGACTGCAATTTATTTAAGTTTTCAAAAGCTATATCTCTTTGCTTTTGAGCATCAGACTGCCATTCAGAAAGTTGAGATGTTAACTCAGACTTTGATACTTCTAAATCAGCAATAACTAATTCTTGCTGTTGTTGTACACCTAACTTTAAATCAGCTAGTTCTTCTGCTATGACAGATGCTAATTTTCCGAGATTCTCCAGTGCTATATCTCTTTTTTGTTGATAATACAATTCTAAATTAGATAGACTAGAAGCAAATTTAGACTCTAAATTTTCTATATTTTCTTGAGATTTTTGGAGTTCAGCTTCTAATCTACCTAATACCTGTGATTTAGCTAAATCTAGCTCAGATGTAAAAATAGATACATTCTCTTGTTCACTTTTAATTTTTTGTTGTAAAGCAATAGTTTCCTGTTCTAATTCATAATTTATTTTTTTAGCTTCTTGAACAACATTTTCAGCCTCTTCTTTAACAGTGGTAAGCTGATTTTGTAATTTTTCCATCCCCTGTAGTTGTTGCATTGCCCTATCAACAATTTCACGAATTACCGTTCGTCGCAGAAGCCATAACGAGGCTAGGACTGCAATGGGAAATAGACTCAATATAACTAGCCAAACATCAAATAAGATAGTTGTACGGCTAAAAGCACTATTAAGATCGGATTGGACTTGCTGTTGAATTCGCTTTTCCGTTCGTAGTCGTGCTAGTTCTTCCCGTTCCTGATTCGATAACACCGGAGTAGTAGTTAATACTGGATTAGGTGATGGTGCAGATTGTCCACTGGCAATTCCAACGGATAACAGTAAGGGGAAAAAAACAATAGTGCTTTTGACAATTAAAGTGAAAACAGCTTGATTTTTGCTCTTCATAACAACCATCTCAGTCTGTTGGTCAGTTTTTGAAGCGGCGTGCCTCTTTTCAATCTATAACAGAATTAAGTAGTGAAATGTTGTAGAGGCAATGATAAATGCTGAACAATCCTTAACTAATTTGTTTCTTCGTACTTTATTGTACATACAACTTCAGTAGTGGAGTGTAGTCATTTTTGGGATTACTATTATAACATTACTTAAGTTGTACCTACTGCCAAAGAGGTAAAAAACCAATTGGCACTAGCGTTAGATTATCTAGGGTAAGCAGATTACTCATCCGAAAATTAACTTAACAAAGGCGGTAGAAAATGGGTCGCATCAATCCTTATACACTGCAATTGCAGATTACCCGAATGTTTGAACAAGGGCAATCATTTTTTGCCACAACCAAGGTACAGGAATGGTTAAAAGAACACAAACATAATCCAGAAGATTATGACATTATCTTCCATAAAAAACCCGCGCCTCCTGGTTCTAAAGAAGTGATGGTAGTCGAAATTGAATTACGACGTAAAGATGGACAACCTGTAGATCCTTGGTTGCAAGAACAAGCAAATCTCCATGCTTGATTTTAGCAACAAGCAATTTTCAATTTAAATCTACACTATCTATCACAGAATTTACAAAAATGGAGTGTTCCCAATTGTGGAACGCTCTTTATTATCTTTAGATGGAGCATAAATATCTTTTAAAGTATCTAAAGTTAATCCGAATCACCCTATTAGGTGAATCTAATGGGTGAGGCATAAAAAATACAAAATATAGTACCTTGAGTCTATAAATGGTTGCTTGGCACAGCAATTCATAGACTCAAAATTTAGGAAGTAGATGATGACTGTAAACCAACTTATGGGAGATTCACCAAATCAGATTTATGGCAATTTTGGTAAGCGCTTTTTTGCCTGGATGATGGCTAAAACTAGCGGTAAGTATGATAAAATTGTCAGTGTTCGCAAACGTTCTCTTTTTGCGAATCTCCAAGGTAAAGTATTAGAAATTGGCCCAGGAACAGGCCCTAATTTACCCTACTACCCTAAAGATATCCACTGGATAGGAATTGAGCCAAACCCACATACCCATTCTTATCTCAAAAAACAGGCAGAAAAACTTAATTTAAACATCGACCTCCGCATTGGTAATGCAGAATGGTTAGATGCAGAAGATAACAGCATAGATACTGTTGTTAGTACATTAGTTTTGTGTTCAGTGCCGAATATAGACTATACATTACAGGCAATTTTAAGAGTACTGAAACCAGGTGGACGCTTCTTATTTATTGAACACGTTGCTGCACCTCAAGGAAGTTTATTGCGACAACTGCAAAACAGAATTAGTCCGATTTGGAAAGTAATCGGTGATGGTTGTCATCCAGATAGAGAAACTTGGATAGCTTTAGAAAATGCTGGTTTTAGCAGCATCAATTATGAGAGATTTGATGCAAAATTGCCGATTGTTAGTCCTCATATTATTGGCGTAGCGACAAAGTGAAAAAACTGTTTGGGGTTGCGGAATAAAATTATAAATAACCCCACAGCTTGAGCGGTGGAGTTATTCATAATTTTAGGGATTCTCGCGCAAGAAATCAGCAATCTTGTCTAATTCCTGTTGATTGAGGCGAAATTCCCCAGCACCAATGATTCCTTCCACCTGCTTGGCATTACGTCCGCCAACGATCGCAGCTGTCACCGCCGGATTGTTTAAAGTCCAAGCGATCGCTACTTCACCCGGCGAGCGATCGTGTTGTTCACCAATATGTTGCAACACCTCCACCAGCTTCAGGTTACGAAATAGGCGTGGCTCCTGAAATTCACTACTATTCTTACGCCAATCATCATCTGGCAAATTAGCAACTCGCTCAGGTGTAATCGCTCCTGTGAGCAAGCCAGACTGCATCGGTGAATACACAATCACGCCGATATTATTTTCCTTAGCAAAAGGCAGAATTTCCTTTTCGACATCGCGCTTCACCAGAGAATAAGGCGGTTGCAATGACGTAATTGGGGCAATTTTCTGAATACGTTTCAACTGTTCTACATTGAAGTTTGAAACCCCGATATAGCGAACCTTCCCCTCATCCTTGAGTTTTGCCAGAGTTGTCCAGCCTTCTTCAATGTCTGAGTCAGGGTTGGGCCAGTGGATCTGGTAAAGATCAATGGTTTCAATATCAAGTCGGTGCAGACTATCTTCAACCTCCCGCCGCACCGAATCCGCCTTTAAGCTGCGACCAATTTCGCCCTTTTCATCCCAAATCATTGAGCATTTCGTGAAAATGTAGGGGCGACTAGATCGACCTTTGAGCGCTTTAGCAACAACCTCTTCCGAATGTCCTAGACCATAAACAGCTGCGGTATCAATCCAATTAATGCCGAGATCGAGAGCGCGATTGATCGCTTCAATGGATTCCCGATCGTCCTGTGTTCCCCAACCAAAAGCCCATCCACCTCCACCAATTGCCCAGGCACCAAAGCCAATTGGGGTAATGTGAAGCTCTGAATTACCAAGCTGTTTGGTTTGCATATCTACCTTCTTCAAGAATTTTTGAGTCAATTGCTAGTTTAAGCTGCAAATATTTGCTCAACAGCTATCTGAAGTATGAATTACTACTAGTGCAAACACAAGAGGCAAGTATTGCTTGTGTAGCATCACTAAATCTTGAATGTTGTATTGATACACATACTAAGTGAGAGCGATCGCCTTCCCCCTAGTCAAGTTGAGGTTGAAACGCTGCGACACACTTATGAAACAAATGTATTTGGAGTGTTTGCAGTTACAAAAACGTTCTTACCGTTGTTAAAAAAATCAAAAGCAGGGCGAATAGTAAATTTATCAAGTGGTTTAGGTTCTCTAACAAAAAACTCTGATCCCAATTATGAATTTGCTAATTTTAAGCTTCTTGCTTACAACTCATCAAAAACAGCAGTGAATGCAATCACAGTTTTGTTGGCTGCTGAACTTAAAGATACTGCAATTAAAGTTAATGCTGCTGACCCTGGTTTTACCGCAACAGACATTAACCAATATCAAGGTTATCGCACTGTTGAGCAAGGAGCGATCGCAGCAGTAAGACTTGCTACTCTGCCTGATGATGGTTCTAGCGGAGGGTTTTTTGACGAAAATGGCGTGCTTCCTTGGTAGAAAGTAGGAGAAATTGAGCCTCAGAAGGTCAACGTCGAGCCTCAAAAGGTCAACTTCGACCCTCAGAAGGTCAACATTCAAATTTTAATAAGGATTTGAATCAATCCGTCCCTTTTTAACACTCCTGAGATAGTACCCAGAGGTTGGTCTGTTTCTTAAGTTGAAGGTGTCACCACTGCGAACTTTCCAAATTTTGTAATTGGAAAAGGTCAAAGGCTTTCGGGGTTCGCATACTTCCGGCTGATGATTGCCAAGTACAAAATACGCCGCACCCCTACCCATAACTTTCACCAAACCGTTTTTATCCACAAGAACCGATGTACTTTCACTAACCGCTATGCCTAAAACACTGCTAGATACACCATCCTTAATTTGACGGGCAATAAAAGTCATAATTCGACCCATCCTTTCTCGCCTGTCAAAGTGTGTGTCTACAATAGTTCCCTTCAAATTACTCCAATTGAAAAAGTTGTAAGTAAAAGTAATGTCCCGGTAAGGATCTTCGAGTGCGTCTCTAGTTTCGATGCCTTTTTCGGAAGAAGCGCAAGCATCATACACACAATCACTTTGGATCATTGCACCCGCACTAGTGCCACCAATACCACCTCCCTTCAGGTAAACTGACTTAACGGCGGTTTCAAGCTTGGTATCTTTCCAGTTGCGGATATACTGACATTGGTCGCCACCAGCAAAGAAAACTACATCAGCATTTCGGACTTTTTCAAAAATCTCGGATTTGTTTGCTTCTTGTCTACTGCTAACCACAAGAGTTTCTACAAAGTTTACGCCCTTCATGGCATAAATTAGCCGATTGTAATCGTGATTACCACTCGTGCGGATAACTACAACATTAACTTTGTTGTTGGAGTTACTACTTCCCCGAACTTGGTTAATCATCCACTGGATAGCATCATCGACATCGGGGCCACCCCCACCCAAACTCAGAACTGGCCCCCCTAAGGAAGGACGGATATCATTGGAGGGAGAGGGACGGACATCAACAGTGTCACCCAGGAAGTAGCGTTTCCAGTTTTCGATAAAACGGGTTATTAGGAAGGTTCCCATCTTCAACAACTTGATTCCTATATTTTTCAAGCGCCTTGCTATGCTTGGGAATGCCTTTGTCATACTAAGCTTCTAGAGCAAACTGCAATTATTGCTAGGCTGTGACGCATTTTGATAGCTTATTTATTCGTGAAATTCGTCCTTTGTTATTAGTCATTTATCAGTCACCTTTTGTAAATAATCAATAACAAATGACAGTCTTGACGAAAAATGTGCAATCTAGACGCGCCTTAGCTTAACTGTCGCACTAGTGAGGGTAAAATTTCCAGCGTACAGGTCTTGTACTGTTTTTTAACGCAAAATAGCGCAGAGTAATCATTAATTCTCTGCGCTACTGTGCCAAAATCTCCACATTGCTTGTAGCGTTTAATTCCAGCCAGATGAAATCTAAAATAGACTGGTACCGCAAGGCAGAAGTCAAAAGAATTGTATTCCAAGCTCTTGCGCCATTTGAAATGGTATGTTTATTTACGCCGTGCTGTACTAGTCATGCTACCAAAATTGCATTAATCATAACCCCCAAACATAAACAGAGAAACTTGTTCATCAGTAGCATTCATTAAAGCGTGGAGATTACCACCTTTGAGCATGGCAAAGTGTCCAGATTGTAGTGTACGGATTTCAAAGCAGCGTTCTCGCTCTGGCATTTTGCACCAATCACCTACTACCATAAAGCCTTGGCCATCCATCATCAGAAAAACTTCCTGATTATCACGATGGCGATGTAAACCAATGCCACAGCTAGGATTGAGGACGTGTAAATCTATGTAATCTACGGCAAAGAATCGTTCAAAACCGTTGCCATGATTTTTAGTACCAAAGGCGTTGAAGTTCCATGATTCTAACTGGCGACCCAATTCTGGTTTACTGGAGTAGCGCCCATAATTAGACATCAAATTGCGATATTCCAAAAAGCCAACACCACCGTGAGGGTTAGGACTGATACCTGTTCCCAAAAAGTGATCCCATCCCCGGAGGATCATGTTGAATTCGTAGTGGTAGTTTGCTCCATTTTGGGAGTCCCAAATTTTTTCGCTAAAATCTGCCCAAGCAAGTTCCACGTGGAGGGGTAATACAGGATGCATTGTATTTGTGGGGGCAACGTCCAGTATATAGCGATCGCTTAATACTTCTCGGTTGAAGTCCGCGATGCTGCCATGTACTAAATCAGTCCGTACCTGGAGTTCGCCGCGATCAAAGGCATTGCGTCCCTTGTCGTCTAGCTGACTTCGCAGATCGTTGCCTGGATAACCCCAAAACTCAATTTCATAGCGATCGCTCAGGGGATTATACGGCACTACAAGCAAAGTCGGAGTTGCTACACCTGCCACTTTAATCCAGAGTTTAATTTTTTCTCCTAGTTTATGGTTGGTTGCAACAGATAATTTAGTATCAGGGCCGCCACGGTAAGAAACTCGCAAAAATGGCCCTGTCCAGTCTCCCACTGTCACCAAACCCCGAATTAAAAAGGTGTCAGTACTAACGAAATCCTTGACATTTTGCTTTTGGAAATCTGTTTTATTGTCCTGCTGAGTTGGATCGAGAATATTTGCATCATTTCCCTGAGGCCCATATAAAACTAGGGATTCATAGGGAAATAAATACTGAAACTCCCCAGTTAAATAAAAATCACGTTCCGCCGCTAGTTGAGAGCGTTCGAGAAAGTTTAACAACTTCAGTAGCGGATTACCCCGACTATACTCAGGCGGGGTATTGGGATCAACTTTAAAAACACTGTCAGAATGAAGGATAAACATGGCAAAAATGGGTCAAAGAATTTTGGATTTTGGATTTAAGATTGACCCCATACTTGAAAGTAGGGACGTAAAGAATTTTAGATTTTAGATTTTAAATTTTGGATTGGAAATTCAAAATTTAAAAATAACAAATCCCAAATCTAAAATTCGGTTTAGATTGTGTGATACAAGAAAGCAACGAATTTTAGAGGTTGTGTACCAGGGTTACGAATGCCATGCATCCCCCCGCTTTTGGTAAAAATGATGCTACCTGATTTCACCGGCAGTTCTTTAAATTCGCGTTTCCCCAGTCCCATCACTTGACGTTCTACAGTGGGGTATTTGTCGGTTGCTGGATCATCACCGACGCGCATGTAGGCAATACCTTCTCCCTCGGTGATGTAATACAATTCTTCCGTGCCAATATGTTGGTGAGTGCCTTCCACTTTCCCCGGAGGAATTGTTACTTCGTGGAAGAAGATGTTGGAACCACCTAGTTCTCGTTGCACAATCCAGCGCATATCAATAATGTTGTCGTCTCCTCGATCTGGATTGTCGGCATCCATCATGGCATTGCGATAGCGCACAGGCTGAATGTCTGGTGCTTGTAAAAACCAACCGCGTTGGAAGTTGATCAGGTAATTTTGATCCGAGATCGTATTTTGTGGTGAACTAGGTTCTTGGGTGCGGGGTTCTTGGTGCGATCGCGAATAGTCATTATCCCAACAGGCATCAGCATCACTAATTTGGTAGCCAGTGGGTAAATCGCGATCGTTTTCCCGAAATGCCAATTCTATCTGCGTCAGTGCTTTGATATCTTGTAAAGCTGCGTTAAATGCCTTGACTCGCGTAATTGGCCCGTTACGCCCCATCTGATCCAAAATCTGAAAATCGTGGTAGCTGGTGGCGGGAGCTTCTAGGGTTTCCCAAATCTCCACCTCGTAAGCATCAATCCACGGACAATAGTGCAGCTTGACTCTAGACTCTGCTTTTTTGCTTTGATCTTCCGGTAACAGCCTCACCCAAGCAATTACACCATTACTGAGCAACCGCTTTTTCTCGCGTACTTGCTCTACTAAACGACTGGATCTATATTCCAGTCGCAGAAAATTACTGATAAACTTGCCATCGAGATATACTTCTCCCTTCAGAGCATTGATACCCAGGTAGCTACGAACCTCGCGCACATTGTAACGGTAGCGGGGACTGCGGGTAGCGTTGAGGTATTCAGCATGGTAAATGCGATCGGGAAAGAAGACGACTTTGAAAATTTCATTCCACGGATTAGTTTGAATATCGTTAAATGCTGGGTCCATAAAGTTAAAGCCTCTTAAGTAATTCGTCAGCTACCCGAAAAGAATTGGCCTGAATTGTCAAGGTGGGGTTGGCTCCTCCTGAAGTGGGCATAAATGAGCCATCGGTGACGTAGAGGTTATCAAAGTCCCAAGCTTTGCAATTGCGGTCTAGCACTGAATCATTGCGGTCATTACCAAACCTTGCTCCCCCAAGAATATGGTTAGCAATCCGTGCCAAGGCGTTTTCTGCCAGGTACACGCCACCCTGACCTTGAAATTCAAATTTGAATTCGCCGGGAATTGTATTACCACCCAATTTCAAAATCTGGCCACACATTTCAGCCAAGGTGTCCATGAGATATCTGTCGTGACTGTGCCATTGTTTGATGATGTGAGCTACAGGACGACCCCATTTATCTTGAATTGTGGGATGGAGTTCAATCCGATTGGTCTTTAGGGGTACTTGATTGGCCATAAAGCTGACAGATAAACCCCTACCTATGTTGTTGTCCAAAAAGTCAGTCAACCCTTGAGCCGCTAAACTGGTATCTTCAATAAAGCCTTTCCAAAGCGTGTCTAAATCTCGACTACCGTGGGTACGTCCGAGGGAAATAGGCAAGGCTTGATCGGAAGTATTGTTGTAGACTGCTCCACCTGCCCAAAGTCCTCTGCTTTTGAGAAAGTCGTCAGTGGCGCAAGCATCGGTTGCCCAATCAGCATCGAGAGCTAGGGTTTTATCGCTACGGGTGGGCATGAGGGCGCTAGCACCTCCAAAACAGTGGGTAAGGAAGTATTTACCCAGTAAATCATTTTGGTTGATGCGTTTATTGAATTCGGAACTCAGCTGTGCTGACAACTTCAGCAAGCGAATCGATTCAATAGCAGAGCAGGCTACGATTACCAACTTTCCTTGAACAAACCGGGTTTTGCCACTGGGATCGCGGTACACAACTCGGCTGACTTTCGACCCCTCACTTTCTAAATGGGTAACTACGCAGTTGGTGCGAATTTCAAAGTTTGGTAAACTAGCGATCGGGCTGAGTAAAGATACCCAAGTACTCGATTTCACACCCAACGGACAGCCAAAGCGGTTCACATAACTGGTTTTGAGGGTTTCGGGGTCTTTGGGAACTTTGCGCCCACTGGGTTCATGGTCACGGGTAATCACCGCTAGGGGTGTGCGGTAGGGCTTAATCGGCTTACCAGCACCCAATTGTTCACCTAGCTTGTCCATACCCGCTTTCGCATAATTGCTAATTGGGTTAGGTTCTAGGGGCGGTTGATAGCTATCTTTACTAAAAGGCTTGAGTTGGTTGTCAACGGTGCCGTTAAGACCTACAAGGTATTCAGCTTTCACATAGTACGGTTCTAATTCGTCGTAACTAACAGGCCAATCACGCGCTTCTCTCTGGACATCCCCATTCGGGTCATTTTTTAAGTCATTACGTCCAGCATTAAAGCTTTGTAGGCGTAAATCGGTAGGCGTAAACCGCAGGGAAACACCACCATAAAGTTGAGTACCGCCGCCTACTACTTGGGCTGTATAACCTTCGATTGTGGCTCTATCTTGTCCATTGGGATCGCGATAGATATGCGGTTCGTCATTAATATCTGGTTCAACGTGGCTAGAATAAAAGGCTTCATTGAAGTTAGCAACTCCCGGAATACGGATGCGCTTTTCTGGGCCATCAGCAAATAATTCGTCACGCTTAAAGTCACTTAACCCCTGAGGATTCTGATACTGGGGTCTAAATAGCGGGCCTTTTTCCAGGATCAGCACTGATTTCCCAGCCTTGGCTAAAGTGTAGGCAATGGGTGAACCTCCAGCGCCACTACCAATGATCACTACATCAAATTCAGTTTGCATATATGTTCTCCTGAGGAAATCAATTAGCCCCGATAATCGCTGTTAAGTCCAAGGGGTGCTTCTATCGCCCTGCGCCAATCAAATAGGGTTTTGCCGTTCTGATCTCTATATCTTTCTGAGAGATAAGCCCAACCTGTTCCTCCTACGTTGCCACCATATTTCGGATGAGAAAATGCTCCTGAAAATGTGTGCCGACGTAGTAATTGGAGGAAGAAACGAGGTTCTTGGTATTGCTGATAATTCCAACCATTGACTTGGTTAGTAGCCATTTCGTTATACAGGTCGATGTATAACTCTTTAGAGACATTTTTTGGTTCAACGTAGGGATTGCGCTTTCTCAATATTTGGTTAATTTGACCTAAGCAAATTTTGTAATCAATTAAATGATGATTTTCTTCTCTAGCTAAAATGTTGTCAATAAAGTTTGCTGCTCCTACAGATTCATCTAGACGATAAGCATAGGCATACTGCACTTGTTTATCTTGTTTACCCAAAAAATTGTAATAACGGTTCAAAAAGTTTTCCCCTTCCTTGGTTCGGAAAGGCAAAATATGATCTACTAATCGAGTTACGATATCAAATTCCCAATCTTCAAAGTTTAATGGTTCAGTGCATAATTGGGTAAAAAACCGTGACCATAATTGACCGTTATCAAGCTGAGTGCGTTGGGGATTGATTGGGTCTATAATCGCCTGCCCATTGACGATAAATTTATAGGTGTGAAATTGTGCTTTCGGTACCACAATCGATAAAGCATAATATCCTGTGGGTTCGCCAACAAAGTTAACAGGCTTAAGTGGAATTGGCTCATAAAGGTTAGCAAAAGTCCCAATCACAGCAACATCTGTTGGCGGTGTTGCTCCTGGTTGTTGATAGACAAAAGTTACTACGTTGGAAGAATAACTTTTAACAAAATCTTTGCCATCGCTGTAACTATCGATAATCGGAAATCGCCAATTTTCGGCAATGCGAGAGCGAGGATCATCGTTACTCAATTGGCCAAAGTTATGACGGGGATCTTTATTATCTCTGGCGAGAAATTTAGTGCAGTGGTTTAGTACGTACTGGTCGTCTGTTTGTAGAATTTCAATAGCCATTATTTTTTCGTGGTAGATATTTATCAATGGGTTTTGGCGTCACAAAAGTTTTGTAGTGCAGTACTTTTACACCCCTCTTTCATCTATAAAGATCGCTTTTATGAGTTTACTACTCACTTACACAAAAACTCTCTGAAACTCTGATTTTTTTGTATATATGCGCCTTTTAAGATAGCTTTCTCCTTCGGATATCTACGCGAACGGCAAAGCTAACGCATCTACGTTTTTCATAATTTTGCGTCAGTTCGATGATTGAGAGAAAATCAAGACGCTATAAGCCCCAATCCCAACATTGGCACGGAAGGGCATTCCATCGGAATCATTGGGATTGCTGCGATCTGCAAAGGTGTCATAACCAGGATGGTTGCCAAAATCTGGGCTGTAACCATTCCAGTCACTATTAAATCTCACTCTCCAAGTTCCGCCGTTAGGAAAACCCAGACTATAGCGATCGTAGGAGCGATCGCCCATATTCACAACAACCACAACATCATCCCCTACTCCACCCCGATCCCAACGATGGAAGGCGATAACTTTGTCATTATTATTGACATGATGTACATTTACATGCTGTCCAAGTAAACCTCTAGTATTGTTATTCCAGTTGCGGCGTAAACGAATTAGCGACTGATAAAGATTCCAAATACCACTAAATTTATCTTTCTTGCTCCAATCTAAAGTACCAGAATCACTCCAACTTCCCCACTCCAGAAATTCCTGACCTTGAAAAATCATTGGAATTCCAGGAGATGTAAAAACGAGAGCGGCTGCTAACGTAGACCGTTTGCGGGCAAACCAACTATCTGCATTACCACGCCAAATTGCTTCTGGGAGTCTGACTTTGTGGTTAATTTCAGCTACTTCATCATGATTTTCGCTGTAGATAACTCGTTTCCAAGCATCGGTTTCAAACCTCTGCAAAATTGCGTCCCGCACGCTGTACATATTACGGGCGCTATCTGTGGGGGCTACCACTGCATTAAAAATAGAATAATAAAAAAAGCTACCCCATTGAGAATCAAATCCTGCTCCCCCGGCTCCTGTACTACGGTTGATCCATTCGTTGTTTTGCAAGTCTTCCGCAATGGTAATTTTCCACGGCATCTTGCTATCTATTTCATTATTGATCGATTGCATCAAACTCCAGCCTTCAGGAATATCATTTTCCGGCTCGTTGTTCTTGCCGTAAATATTACGAATGTTGACTGTAGAATCAAACCGTAAACCGTCTATTTGATATTCTTCTAGCCACATGAGAACGTTGTCACGGATATATTGCCGCACTTCACGTCGGCCATAATCTGGGCGAGGGCCAAAACCTGTTTGTACACGTCTGTCATTGTAGAAATAGATCCCATCCCCATCATTTTGACTCCAACCATCAAACCGCCGTAGACAATAATCTAGTTCTTTATCACCAAAATGGTTATAAACTACATCGAGAATGATGGCTATGCCAAATTCATGGGCTTTTTTGACAAAGTTTTTAAAGTCATGAGGATCGCCATAATTACTTTCTATATCAAAGGGAAAAGCCGGATTATAGCCTAGAGAATATTCTCCTGGGAAAGCAAAAATCGGCATCAGTTCAATCGCATTGATGCCTAAGTCTTTTAAGATGACTAGTTTATCGATTATTGAACTGAAATTTCCCGGCTTGTTTTTAGTTCTATTAAAAGAAGCTACGTGCATCTCATAAATTACTAATTCATTCCAAGGTGGCATATTGAAGGTATTGTTTCCCCAGTCAAACTTATCTGTGACAATCACACCATCAGCGCCATCATTGTCGAGGACATGTTTGCAGTAGGGATCAGTGCGCCACCATAGAGAATCAGTTGGGATGAAAGATCCTTGAATCAAATAGCGGTACTTTTGGCCTTCTTTAGCTTCAGGAACATCTACAGACCAGTATCCATTATTTTCAGAGGCGAGGGGATTTGCGGTTGTAGACCTATTATTAAAATCTCCAGCCACATAAACTGCTGAAGCAAATGGCGCCCAAACCCGAAAGGCTGTTCCTCCTTCGTAGGGAATAGCTCCCATTCCAGTACGGGTAGAGGCTTTGATCGCAGGTGTACCTAAAGTAACACTTACTTCGGTTGAAAGCGTCATAATTAAATTTATCTCCAGAAGATGACTCAATAGTGATGAAGTTGCTGAGGGACTGACAAATAAAAAAACATCCCAAATTTTCTTGTGTGGTGGGCAACATGAGCGCCCTAAATCCGGGATGGGTGGAGACACCCATCTCACAAGATGGATAATTTATTTCTTGGAAGTCCCTAACTCAAAGCGATCGCAAGACAGTTGTATAGAAGTGAACTATAAGAATCTGGTTTGATTCGGAGAATTTACTTGCGTGGACAAAATTTCTATATGTGGATTCATACTGCAATTGAGCAACGTCAAAACCAGGTGAAATTTGTACTGCTGAAGAAATTACAGCAGTGCCTCTTGTAGAATTATCAAAAGATGATTAGGAATTTATGCAGACTTTAACAAAGTTTACATTTATTCACTTACAGCAGTTTGCAAGTAAATGAGGTACAAAATGCTGGACTCCAGATTCAGAGATAAACCAATACGCTTGGGTTAAGGGCTACTGGCAACAATTTTGGGTTTTCGAGACCCGATAAATCGCCGTCAAGACAAGTGTTTTGTTGCTCATTCTGAACTGTATTGAGATATAAACAGTTTCAATCTCCTGTCTGGTGCCTCAAAACCAGTAGCTTTTGTACTTCATGCAAAAGAAAACTGCTGTATTTGATTGATTACCACATAATTTGCGATCGCTCTTGCACAACTTGCTGATAAACTCGATCGGTTTGCTTGGCTAACTTTGGCCAGCTAAAGCGCCGTTCTAAATCTTCATAAGCGTTATCTACCAGCCATTGGCGATAACCTGGATTTTTCAACACTTCCAAAATTCCCCAAGCTAAAGAATCGGGATTGTTCACCCAAGTTACAATGCCTGTTTTGGTATGTTGCACGACTTCAGGAAAACCACCAGTATCAGAAACTACTACAGGAACACGAGAAGCAAAGCTTTCTAAAGCCACAATTCCAAAGGGTTCGTAAAGACTTGGAAAAACCGCGCAGTCAGCGACGGTTTGAAATTTATCTAAGTATTCATCGGAGAGAAAACCCGTAAAATAGCAATGATGCCAAATTCCCAAATCCCAGGCTTGGCGTTTGAGATGGTCAGTATTGCCGCCACCAACGATCACAAATTTAACATTACCTCCCATTTCTGAAAGTATCTTAGGTGCGGCATTGAGCAATATAGGTACACCTTTTTCGTAGGTCATGCGACCGAGGTAATAAACAATTTTCTCTTCGTCTGCGGCAAATTGGCGGCGAAAATCTAGAGCATGAAAATCTATATGATGCTGTTTCTTTTCGGCACGGATACCGTTATAAATGACATCGATTTTATCCCAAGGACTATGTAGCGCTCGTTCTACTTCTTGGCGCATGTAGTCGCTACAAACAATAATTCGCCAAGCATTGTAAGCCAGCAAGGTTTCTTTGCCATTTATATAGCCTTGGATGTCTGTGTGAATACCGTTGTAGCGTCCGTATTCTGTAGCGTGAATTGTGGCAATTAGTGGTATTTTAAAATTATGCTTCAGAGCGATCGCAGCGTCTCCGACTAACCAATCATGGCCATGAATTAAATCAAAGGGCCCTTCCTCCAAAATCAACTTCCCACCATGATCTCCCATACTCAGGTTGAGATTGACTACCCAGTGGAAAAAGTCGTTACTATGTGCTACTGGTACTCGATGTACTTTTACTCCCTCAACTACCTCATACATCGACGCTTGACCAAACTCCGCTGTAATCAGGTGGATTTCATGTCCTAGCTTTACCAACTCCGGGTACAATTCCGCTACATGCCGCGCAATTCCCCCAATAATCCTTGGTGGAAATTCCCAACTCAATACCAGTATCTTCATCTACTAGACTCCCCGATGCATTACAAATATCTAATATCTAAACAACTACATTTACCTAAAAATACAGGTCTAGCGAATGTAGTGAGTACTTTTACTAAAATTTTTAGATTTTTTAACAGTGATTTCATTAAAGGTTATCAACTGTAGGCTAAGGATAGGAAGTAATATGCTACTAATTCGTAATTCGTAATTAGGACTATTGCCTGTTTTGCAACTCAGGCTTTAAGAAGGAGTAACGACGGAAACAGCATGAAATCGATCGCGCCCTTGCTGTTTAGCGATATAAAGTGCTTTATCTGCTGCATTAATCAAGTCTGGCGGCGAAATTTCGGAATTTGGTACAATGCTGACAACGCCTAGACTAACGGTAACGCGATCGCACACGCGAGACTGAGCATGGGGAATGGCTAAGTCGCGGATTGCTTGTCCAATAATTTGAGCTACACAGATTGCTCCTTGAATATTTGTATTAGGCAGAATGACCGCAAATTCTTCCCCACCGTAACGGGCGACTAAATCGGCTGGACGCTTGACAATATTTTTCAGGGCACTTGCTAATTGCCGCAAACAATCGTCCCCCGCTAAATGACCATAAGTATCATTGTAGAGTTTAAAAAAATCGACATCGAACAAAATTAAAGACAGTGACACTTGTTCGCGTTTGAGTCGATGCCACTCAGCTTCCAGATACTCATCAAATCGGCGGCGATTGGCTATTTGAGTCAAGCCATCTAGGGTAGCTAATCTTTGCAATTCTTCATTGGCAGCTTGCACTTGCTGGTAGAGTACTGATTGATGAATCGCGATCGCTACCTGACTTGCCAACTGCTGCAATAAATTAACTTCAAATTCTTGCCAGTAACGAGGTGCTACACACTGGTGAACAATGAGTAAACCCCATAAATGATCCCCATTTAAAATCGGCACTATTATAGCAGCTTTAATCTGATAGAGTTGTAATAACTCAAAAAGATTGGCTGAAAAATCAGACTCCTGAATCTCATGGAAGACTTTCGGTAATCCCTGGTAATAGTCGCTAAAATCTCGGTTCAGCGAAAATGGGTGCATTGTCAGTTCTAATCTCTGAGGATAGTCATCACGAACTGATTCGGCCGCAAAATGTCCATTTCCGTCAGATTCTAACTGGTAGATAGCTACGGAATCTGAACCCAAGCACTGGCGAATACTGTTGACTGTTGTATTCAGAACTTCTTCCAAATTCAGTGATTGTCGAATCTGTTGAGTTACTTCAGTAATTAGCCGTTCTCCCTCAGCCTGCTGTCGCAACATCACTTCAGCTTCTTTACGAGTACTAATATCTTCTACCGAACCAAGAATCTGCGTTGGAGTGCCGTTAGCATCTCTAGTAAATACTACTTCTCGTGTATTCAGCCAACGCCACTCTCCATTTTTGTGTCGGAATCGGTATTCGGTAGAAAGTACTTCATTATCTTGAAGGTGGACAAAGCGAGTTGATAAGTTATGGCAGAGGTGTTGATCGTCTGGATGAAAGCAATTTATAAACCACTGGGGATCGGCGTTACAAAATTCTTCTGGAGAGTAGCCTAAAACTGTCACACTCTTCTCGTTCAGATAAACACTTGTTCCTTTTAAAAGGTCAAACAGATACAAAATATGCGGTACACTATTAGCAACCTTTTGCAGAAAGTCTTGGCTTGAGCGCAATGCTTCTTCAGCTTTGTAGCGTTCATGCAGGGCAGCTTGATATTCAGTAATATCTCGTCCCTCTGAGATGAGTAATGTCACACGCCCGGTTTCATCGAGTATCGGACGTACTGAGAAATCAATTGCGATCGCTTCCCGATCTCGACCTAAAACTTCAACTTCATAGCGAATGGATTCACCATTAGCAGCATCTGCGATCGCAGCTTTTAATTGCGATTGGGTATTTGGAGAATTTGTCCACCACTTTGCTTCCCAAAATAGCTTGCCAACTACTTCTTCTCGAGCAACTCCAGCAAAATCTAGTGCTGTTTGGTTAGCTTCTAATACAATTCCATCCGGCTGAAGCAATCCAATAAATTGAATAGTTTGATTGAAGATCGCCCGGAATTTTTGCTCATTTTCACTTAAAGCTTGTTCTACCAATTTGAGGTCAGTAACATCTCGTCCAACAGATTGAAGTTCTACAATTGTTCCCCGGTCATCAAATATCCCACGAACAATCCACTGTGTCCACCGTATCCCTTGGCAAGTTATGGCCCGATTTTCCAGGGTAGTCATGGGATTTTCTAAACTAATGGAATTTACCAGACTCAATACACGTTCCCGATCTTCTTCAAACACAATCGGTTCGTAGTGTTGGGCGATAATCTCTTCTTGCTTCAGTCCAAAAAATCGACAAAAAGCTTCATTAACGTAGGTAAAAGTGCCATCGGGCAAGCATCTAGCAATCAGTTCTGTTTGGTCTTCAAGTATGGCACGATAACGCGCTTCGCTTTCTTGCAGTGAGGCTTCTACCTGTTTGCGTTCGCTAATATCAAACACTAAACCCTGAAGTACCTGAGTTTCTCCATCGGCACATAAAACGAGATTGGCTTGGTTTCGTACCCAAATTGTTTTGCCATCGCGCCTGATCATCCGATATTCGACACTCAAAGGCTCTCCGGTGTCAATTGTAGTCTTTACAGCTTGCCAAAAGCGATCGCGATCGTCTGGATGAGTGAAATCTAACCAACTTTTGAAGAAACCAGAATTCCAGTCTTCGGGGGCAATGCCTAATAACTGTTGCAGTTGTGGACTAATATAAGCTTCTTTAGTTGTGTCATTAATGGGTGAGACATAAACAACACCGGGAATTTGTTCTACCAGAGTGCGATACTTTTGTTCTGCCTCAGAGAGTTGTTCTTGGGCTTGCTTGCGACTCATGATGTTTTGAATTTCTAAAATAAATTATCATTTTTTCTGTTAGAAATCCCGCACTAGAGACACACTTAAGAATGATTAAACCTACCAACAGCAGGCTGGAACTCATTTGAGGCTTTTGTAATGAAAATTAATGAACGTTGAAGAAGAATACAGAATTCAGAATAACAAAATTTGGTGGGGGACTGAAAATAGTAGATTTAGACGCTCTTGCTAGTACAGCACGGCGTAAATAAACAGACCATTTCAAATAGTGTAAGAGCTTGGAATACAATTCTTTTGATTTTTGACTTCCGCCTTGCGGTACTAGCTTGCTTCTTTGCAGGAGTACGCGGACTCGCTTTGCGTAGCGATATCCGCCACTCTGACTCCTGAATTCTGACTCCTGAATTCTGACTCCTGACTCCTATTAGTTTTGATCTAACCGCAGTACTGCCATAAAGGCTTCCTGGGGTACATCTACAGTCCCTACAGATTTCATCCGCTTTTTACCTTTTGCTTGCTTCTGTAAAAGTTTTTTCTTCCGACTGATGTCACCACCGTAGCATTTGGCTAGCACATCTTTCCGCAAAGCCGGGATATGTTCACTGGCAATAACTTTACTACCAATAGATGCCTGAATTGGCACTTTGAATTGATGACGGGGAATTAATTCCTTGAGTTTTTCTGCCATTGCCCGCCCGACGTTGTAAGCTTTATCTCGATGCACAATCATCGCCAAGGAATCCACAGGATCGCCGTTAATCATGATATCCAGCTTCACCAAAGGATTTTCACGGTAGCCGATGATGTGATATTCCATACTGGCATAACCGCGCGATCGCGATTTCATCTGGTCGAAAAAGTCAGTTACAACTTCCGCCAAAGGTAACTCATAAGTAAGGGTGGTTCGTCCTTGGGTGAGATATTTCATATCTTTGAAGATGCCACGGCGATTTTGTGACAACTCCATCAAGCTGCCAACATAAGTTTCTGGCGTAATCATCTCTACTTGGACGTAGGGTTCTTCAATTCTTTCGCGATCGTTGGGAGAAGGTAAACGGCTAGGATTATCGATGTACAGTTCCTCACCTTTGAGGGTAATCACCTTATAAACTACCGAGGGCGCTGTAATGATTAAATCTAGGTTATACTCTCGCTCTAAGCGTTCCTGAACAATTTCCATGTGCAGCAAACCCAAGAACCCACAACGGAAGCCAAAACCCATCGCGCTGGAAGTTTCTGGTTCATAGTGTAGCGCTGCATCGTTGAGTTCTAGCTTTTCCAAGGCTTCCCGCAAATCTTCAAATTGATCGGCATCAATGGGGAACATCCCGCAAAAAACCATTGGGTTCGCTTCTGCGTAACCTGGTAAAGGTGACTCCGCTTTCGCCTTACTGAGGGTAATTGTGTCTCCTACCCGTGCATCAGCGACAGCTTTAATTGCCGCTCCCAAATAGCCTACTTCCCCGGCGTGCAGTTCATCAACTTGCTTTTGAGTGGGAGAAAGGACACCCAACTCATCAATTTCAAATTCTTTACCTGATGCCATTAAATGGATGCGATCGCCTTTTTTCACTGTGCCATCCATCACCCGGAAATAGACAATCACTCCCCGGTAACTGTCGTAATAGCTATCAAAAATTAACGCTCGTAAGCGCTCATTTATGGTATTGGGCGGTGGCGGTATCCGTTCAACAACTGCTTCTAAAATCTCATCAATTCCAATTCCTTCTTTAGCAGAAGCCAGAATTGCACCACTACAATCTAGACCGATAATTTCTTCAATTTCGCCAATTACCCGTTCTGGTTCAGCCCCCGGCAAATCGATTTTATTCAAAACCGGAATAATTTCCAGGTTACTCTCTAACGCTAAATATACATTCGCCAAAGTTTGTGCTTCCACACCTTGGGACGCATCTACTACCAATAGCGCTCCTTCACAAGCAACAAGAGAGCGAGAAACTTCATACGAGAAATCCACATGCCCAGGAGTGTCAATTAAATTCAGTACATACTGCTGACCATCTTTAGCTGTGTAATTCATCCGGGCAGCTTGCAGCTTAATCGTAATGCCGCGCTCCCGTTCCAGATCCATGTTATCGAGAAACTGTTCCTTCATCTGTCGGTCTTCAACAGTGCCAGTAGCTTGTAGCAAGCGATCGGCGAGGGTTGATTTCCCGTGGTCGATGTGAGCAATAATACAAAAATTGCGAATGCGAACTGCGGGAACGTCAGTCATATACTATCTTTGCCTTAGCAGCAACCAAAGTTAAAAGGGTAATTTACTTAATGTATTTTAATGCTTTCTTAGCCAAGACGCTCCGCTTTTAGTGCTGAGTTCCGAGTACTGAGTGGGGAGTTAGGAGTTAGGAGTTATTATTCTTCCCCTGCTTCCCCTGCTTCCCCTGCCTCCCCTGCCCCTCTTGCCCCCTTCACCCCATCTTTAACTTTCGATCTCAATAGGTGGACTTTTAAGAATATTATGAAAGTCTATTTGTCGTTGCTAGTATTCAACAGCTAGGAGCGTACAATAAATGTAAATAAGTACATGTAGGGATCGTGTAGCGATCGCGAGCAATTGCGACCTGTAATTGCTCAAAATCACTGATTTATCAGCAACTCTTCTAAAGTCATTGTCTAGTCAGTTATATGAAAAATGCGATTTGAAACTTTAAGCTGTTACTTTGGTGCTATTTCAGGGAACTATTTAACTGTGCCCTTAAAGATTTTTCAGTAAATTAGCCCAAATGATGAATATAACTACTTTACAAAGCTTTAGACCAAACCAATTCAGAGAATTCAGAGTATATAAACCTATGAATATGCAAGAAAAAACTACCGAAGCGGGAAACACACAAACCGATAAGGTAGAAATTGCTGTCCGCTTGGACTCAGAGTTACTAGAGCAAATTCAGCATCTTACGAATGACCCAAGTAAGGTAATTGAAGTTGCGATTCGCCAGTGGTTGCGGGGTGAAATCCTCAGAGATGACGAACTAACGCGCACACCTGTGCGTACTCCTGTTCCTCCTCGCGGCGAATGGAACGATTGACGCCATTAGTCAACTGTCAATGCAAGTCAAAAAAGTAAAGTTTGCCAATCTGGTTTTCAGAACGCCAAAAAATACGCAATCAAACACAAAAAAGCTGTAAAAATTTATGTATAAATTTGAGCGGCTTTAGTAAAATTACGGTCGGACACCCTTTGTCTATCCAACTCAATTAATGACTATTACTGCCAATTCCCAATTGCCGAATGTATTTTCCCAAAATCTGGAATCTATTACCAGTAAGACTGACGGCTTATTACCAACTCTAGGAGCCGAGTTGATTTATACGCAAGATGGGGCAGGACGCTATCTGACCTTTTGTTGGCAGTACAGCGAACTTCTGGGGTTAAATACTGAAAAAATAGTTGACGATCTAAACCAGACTCAAACCTTTGCCCCGGTGGATAAGGTTAGTTATTTGGAACGATTGCATCGAATTTTGACAAATTTAGTGCCAGAAAGGTTTCAGTGTTGGTTTAGCTACCACCAGGAATTATTTGAGTTGGACTTAGTGATTAGTCCGATTATGCCGAGTTTGGGAACCACTGCCACTACAGTTTTAGTAATGGGACGCTTAGTGCAAGCGACACTCAACAAAAAACAAGCGCGTGTGGCATCAAAAACACCCACACAGATAGAGTTGGCTCTACGTTCACAGCAACACCAAAAACTCGTAAATCGCATTACCAGAAATATTCGCCGGACATTAGATTTAAATATTATTTGGCAGCAAACAGTTGACAGTTTGGGGAAAGCATTGCGGCTAGAGCGCTGCATTATTTGTCCTTATCAGCCCTCAAGCTCAAAAGTGCAAGTAAAGGCTGAGTATCGCCAGCCAGACCTCAAATCAATGCTTGGCTCAGACATAGATATCGCTTCTGAGGCTGCCTTTGCTCAAGCCTTGACAACTCTAGAACCAGTTGTGATGGAAGTGGCTGGATATATGGGGTCTGGGCGGCAGAAAACTTTGGTGGTTGCGACTTGTTATCAAGACCAAGCCAATGGATTGATTGCCTTGAATTGGCAAGATGAATGCTACACATTAACAGAATCGGAATTAGAACTAGCCAAAGAAGCAGCAGATCAATTGGGAACTGCGATCGCACATGCTACTTTATATGAAGAATTAGAAATAGCGCGTCAAAAAGCCGAAGAAGCTTCCCGCCTCAAAAGTGAGTTTCTGGCCAATGTATCCCATGAAATTCGTACCCCCCTCAACGGGATGATTGGCTTTTTGAAGCTGATTCTGGAAGGGATGGCTGATGACCCAGAAGAACAAAACCAGTTTTTAGCAGAAGCTCACCACTTATCGATACATCTGCTGAACATCATCAACGACATTTTGGACATTGCCAAAATCGAAGCCGGCAAAATGGAGCTAACTTATGCGCCAGTCAAACTAGATGAGCTATTCAGTCATGTAGAAGGTTTCATGCGTCCCCAAGCACAAATGAAAAACCTCAGCTTTCGGATGCAAATGCCTGCTACCTCCGATGAAATCATTGTCCAAAGCAACTATCAACGGTTGCTACAAGTGATGCTTAATTTGGTGAACAATGCCATCAAGTTCACCCATGAAGGCGGCGTTACTGTCAGTGCCGATTTAGTACTCAAAAAGGCGAACTTTCAAGATCAGCAATTTCCTGGCATGGTGAGAGTACGTGTAGCAGACACAGGTATTGGTGTTTCTTTAGACAAACAAGATAAACTATTTCAATTATTCTCTCAGGTGGATGGCTCCCGCACTCGCCAGTACGGCGGCACAGGTTTGGGACTGGTAATATCCCAGAAGTTAGTGGAGGCTATGGGCGGCGAGGTACATTTTTATAGTTTGGGTGAAGGACTTGGCTCAACAGTCACATTCACGGTGCCACTATATCAACAACCAGTTATGGTTTCGTCTAATGATAGCGACTCAACAAGTAGTGCTGAGTAATGAGTGCTGAGTCATGAGTAGGATTCCTTACTCACAACTCGGAACTGTTTTGCCCCATGCCTAATATGGTTATTAAATAATAATTACTAAAAAACTTTAAAGTTTAAAACTCAAAACCCAGTATTACCAAGTATCCAAACTCATGACTCAGTACTCATTACTCAGCACTCTTGAGGGGTATTGGAAAAAAACCTTCCTTGTCTTCACCTCCTTGCATTCTCTTCAGTACTTTAAACGCTAAAGTAGAGTAGGAGGGCTTGCACTACGAATTGTTCAGCTAATCTAACTATCAAGTTGCTAAAATCAGCAGTGGTTTAGTCAAAAGTCATTAAAAACTGACACCTGACAATCTAGCGGCAATTAGATTTAGGATCGATTTAACAAAGCTGAAAAATAAAATTTTGGATAATGGCAAATGAGTAACAGCGCATCTGGTCAAGGGATCATGATTATTCAATGCCCAATGCCCCTCAAAAGTGCTGAGTGCTGAGTGGGGAATCTCATTTCTTTACTCAGGACTGGGAACGGGCTAAATGCCCCATTACCGCTAACGGAACTCAGAACTGTTTTGCCCAATGCCCATCCCTAACTTAGCAGGTCTAAACTATGGAACTCACAATTGACAACGTTGAAACAGTTTTAGATGAAATGCGCCCTTATCTTATGTCTGATGGCGGCAATGTGGAACTCGTAGAACTCGATGGGCCTGTTGTAAAACTGCGGCTACAAGGTGCTTGTGGTTCTTGTCCCAGTTCTGCAATGACCCTAAGAATGGGGATTGAGCGCCGTCTTAAGGAAATGATTCCCGAAATTGCAGAAATTGAGCAAGTGGTGTAAAAGTTAGGAGTTAGGAGTTAGGAGTTATGAGTTTTGAATCAACTCCTAACTCCTCATTCTTAACTCCTAACTATTCCTATGTCCCATCCTCTCTACATTGCTTTTATCTGGCATCAACATCAGCCGCTGTACAAATCCCCTGGCAGCGGCGTTTCGCTATCTTCGAGTCAGCACTACCGTCTACCTTGGGTACGTTTACATGGGACTAAAGATTATTTGGATTTAGTATTGCTCTTAGAGCAGTATCCTAAATTACACCAAACGGTGAATTTAGTTCCATCGTTGATATTGCAACTAGAAGATTATATTGCTGGCACTGCTTTTGACCCTTACCTCACGGCCAGTTTGACACCAGATGAACAACTCACCCAGCAACAGCGAGAATTCATCATCCAACACTTTTTTGATGCCAATCACCATACTCTGATTGACCCTCATCCCCGCTATGCTCAGTTGTACTACCAAAGGCAGGAAAAAGGGCAAGCTTGGTGTTTAGCAAATTGGGAATTGCCAGATTATGGCGATTTGCTAGCTTGGCACAATTTGGCTTGGATCGATCCGCTATTTTGGGATGACCCAGAAATTGCTGCTTGGTTAAAACAGGGACGGAATTTTACTTTAAGCGATCGCCAGCGCATTTATTCCAAACAGCGAGAAATTCTCAGCCGGATTATCCCCCAACATCGGAAAATGCAGGAGGCGGGACAGCTAGAAGTTACTACCACGCCTTACACTCACCCGATTTTACCTTTACTAGCTGATACTAACTCTGGACGAGTAGCTGTGCCCAATATGACACTACCAAAGCAACGCTTTGAGTGGGCAGAAGATATTCCCCGCCACTTGCGAAAAGCTTGGAACTTTTATCAAGAACGCTTTGGACAGATCCCTCGTGGTTTGTGGCCTTCGGAACAATCAGTAAGTCCAGCAGTACTTCCACACATTATTAACCAAGGCTTTAAGTGGATATGCTCAGATGAAGCCGTCTTAGGATGGACGCTGAAACACTTTTTTCATCGGGATGGGGCGGGGAATGTGCAGCAACCAGAATTGTTGTACCGACCGTATCGCCTACAAACCGCCGAGGGTGACTTGTCAATCGTGTTTCGCGACCACAGATTATCAGATTTGATTGGCTTTACTTATAGCGCCATGCCAGCAAAAAAGGCAGCAGCAGATTTAGTGGGACATTTGCAAGCGATCGCTAAAATGCAAAGAGATAGTCATAGCGAACAACCTTGGCTAGTTACCATTGCTTTGGATGGTGAGAATTGTTGGGAATTTTATCCCCAAGATGGCAAACCCTTCTTAGAAGCTTTGTATCAAAGCTTGAGTGATGAACCCCACCTCAAACTCGTTACTGTCTCCGAATTTCTCGAAGAATTTCCAGCCACAGCCACCATCCCCGGAGGACAACTACATAGTGGTTCTTGGGTAGATAGCAGTTTCACCACTTGGATCGGCGATCCCGCCAAAAATCGTGCTTGGGATTATTTGACAGAAGCAAGAAAAATGCTGGCAAGTCATCCCGAAGCAACGGAAGAAAACAACCCCGAAGCGTGGGAAGCATTGTATGCCGCCGAGGGTTCCGACTGGTTTTGGTGGTTTGGTGCAGGACACTCGTCAAATCAGGATGCCATCTTTGACCAGTTGTTTCGAGAACATCTGTTTGGCATTTACAAAGCATTAAATGAACCCGTACCGCCCTATCTTAAGCAACCAGTAGAAAACCACGAAGCACAGGCAAACCACGCCCCACAAGGGTTTATTCATCCTGTGATCGATGGTAAAGGTGATGAGCAAGATTGGGACAAAGCTGGACGCATAGAAATCGGCGGGGCGCGGGGAACGATGCACAATAGCAGCGTCATCCAGCGACTTTGGTATGGGGCCGATCACTTAAATTTCTATTTGCGGCTGGACTTTAAAAGTGGTGCTGCACCAGGACAGGATTTGCCAACAGAGTTGAATCTACTGTGGTTCTATCCAGAAAAAACAATGGTCAATAGCCCAGTCCCCTTAGCAGATGTACCAGATGCAGCCCCACTCAATTATCTTTTCCACCACCTTTTAGAAGTTAACTTGCTGACGCAATCGATTCAGTTTCGGGAAGCTGGAGACAATTATCAATGGCAGCCCCGTTTTAGTCGCGCTCAAGTAGCCTTAAATAGTTGTTTAGAGTTGGCAGTACCGTGGGCAGACTTGCAAGTACCGCCAGATTATTCTCTGCGCCTGATTGTGGTACTTGCAGATGAAGGGCGTTTTTCCAACTACTTGCCAGAAAATGCTTTGATTCCCATTGAGGTGCCTTAGAACTCAATACCCTTGGTTTTACGAAATACCTATTAGGGGCGTACATCTGTATGCCCCTAAAGTCGATTTATGAAGAATGGGAAGGGGGAAAGGTAAAAACCGTACTGCGTCCCGCTCCGCTAACGCCCGCAAGTGGCGTGACCTGTTCATCCCTTTCCCCTTTCCCCTTTCCCCTTTAACCTTTTATTTGAAAATCATATTTAATTTTTCTAGTTCTAAATCTAAATAATCGAGCAGTATTGGGATGCGACGCGATGTCGGTGGAAGATAAGCAATAATCGAGTAACATCCAGATTCAGGAGTTGGTGCATGACCGATGACGCAGACGACACAGCGAACAGACACTTCAATTCAGATGCTAACAAACTCAAAGACAAAGCTTCTCGAAATCAAGTGATCACGGTTCCATTACCAGACCCGATTGCAAAAAATATTGAAGCGATTATTTCACTTCATGCCCAGGAAGTTCGAGATATTCCCGTCCATCAGCGGATACTAGAAGCGATCGCTACATTCTTTGGGCGATCGATATTTATGTATAGTTTGCTAATCATATTGGCTATCTGGATTTTTAGCAGTTTTTTCGATCGCTTTTTGCCATTCAATCTCCCCTCGTTTAGCTGGTCAGGTCAAGGCTTAGACGCAGCGTCATTGGTGATCTCAACCGGAGTACTGGTACGACAAACTCGCCAAGAAAACTTTGCCGAACAACGGGCGCAATTGATGCTACAGCTTAACCTGCTCTCCGAGCAAAAAATTGCCAAGATTATTGCTTTATTAGAAGAACTCCGTACCGATTTGCCTGATGTGATAAATCGACTTGATTCGGAAGCGAAATCGATGCAGGAACCGGCTGACCCGATCGCAGTATTGGAAGCACTCCAGAAAAACTTAGCTGAAGAACTGTCAGCCACAGAAGAAAACAATATAACTTGAGCGCAGTTTTTTAGAGACTTTTTTATCTCTTGAGGGGGAAGCACGAAACAAAACTTAAGATGTAGTCTTGACCATAACAATCCAAATTAACAATATATCTTACCAGAGGGATACACATGGCTCAACTGAATGGTGTAATGATGCAGTACTTCCATTGGTATATCCCTCCAGATGGCAATCTTTGGAATGAATTTAAAGATAAAGTCAAAGAGTTAGCTGATGCAGGTGTTACATCTGTTTGGCTACCCCCAGCTTACAAAGGAACAGGGGGTGGCTACGATGTCGGCTATGGAGTCTATGACATATACGATCTAGGCGAGTTTGACCAGAAAGGCTCGGTTCGGACAAAGTACGGCACAAAAGACGAGTATATCGCTGCTGTTAAAGCGGCAAAAGCTGCTGGCATTCGAGTGTATGCAGATGTTGTGCTTAACCACAAGTTAGGTGCAGATCAAGAAGAAGAAGTGGAAGCAACGCCCTATAGTCCAGACGATCGCACCCAGCCCATCGGTGAGATGCAAACAATTAAAGTGTGGACTCACTTTACCTTTCCAGGTCGCCAAGGCAAATACTCCGATATGGAATGGCACTGGTGGCACTTCGACGCGGTTGATTACAACGTTTACAACGAAGGCGAGAACGCAGTTTATCTATTCAAAGATAAAAAATTTGATGATAACGTTGACCTGGAAAAAGGCGCTTTCGACTATCTTATGGGATGCGATCTGGATATGGAAAGTGCAGAAGTTCGCGAGGAGTTGAATCGCTGGGGTGAGTGGTTTGTAGAAACCACTGATGTAGATGGCTTTCGTTTTGATGCCGTTAAACATGTTAGAGCTGGCTTTTTCCCAGAATGGCTGCAACACTGTCGCCAAAAGGCTGGTCGCGATCTTTTTGCCGTCGGTGAGTATTGGTCTTATGAAGTTGAAGCGCTGCACCATTTCATTAGCGTCACCGGTGGCGATGTGTTGCTGTTTGATGCGCCATTGCACTATAACTTTAGCGCTGCCAGCAAACAAGGCAATGACTACGATATGCGGCAGATATTTGATAACACCTTGGTGCAACAGCAACCTGCTTTAGCCGTCACCTTAGTTGACAACCATGATTCTCAACCCTTGCAGTCGTTGGAATCTGTAGTGGAAGGCTGGTTTAAACCGTTAGCTTATGCGTTGATCCTACTGCGAAGTGAGGGTTATCCCTGTATCTTCTATGCGGATTACTATGGTGCTAATTACAAAGATAAGGGGCCAGATGGCAATGAGTATGAGATTTGGCTCGATAGTCATAAATGGATAATTGATAAATTTTTGCACGTTCGTCAAACCTATGCCTATGGCGACCAATACGATTACTTCGATCACGCCAATACAATCGCCTGGACACGCTTAGGAGATGAAGAACATCCTGGCGGTATGGCAGTTGTTCTGAGTAATGGAGGAGAAGGGACTAAGTGGATGGAAGTTGGGCAACCCAACAGCACTTACATTGATATTACTGAACATATCAGCGAACCTGTGACAACGAATGATGAGGGCTGGGCTGATTTTCGATGCAGTGCTGGCTCTGTTTCTGTGTGGGTTCCACAATCTTAGTCGAGGTTTTAGTAGCATTCATCCAGAAAGTTATAGCATTTCCCAACCTAGTAAGGTACACCCGTAACCTGGATTTCTCACGCATAGTGTAGGCTTCAGGGGAAGAGGAGTGTGGGGAGTGTGGGGGGTAAGACTTCTTCCCCATCCTCCCACACCTCCCGTACCCCTTGCGGTATAATGTTGTACTTCATCTGAATGAGAACCGCTATACGCACTTGACAAAATACTGCTTAAAAGAGAAATTAAGCAGTATTTTGTGGATAAGCCACAACCCTTATTATTCCGTTACAAAGCAATTGAAAATTGCCTCAAGAGATTCAATTTAGGCAATGTTTAGTAACTACTCTTCACAATCATCAAGGTTTTGAACGACGTTTTTTAGCGTTTCTTATAATGGCCACTCTCAAAGAAACAGACCACTGGGAACGATGACATGCCCATCCGCTTGGCTTCCCTAAATGTGGGAGATGAAAGTATGTGGTTCTTTGGTGCTTCTGTAAATTGGGGACTGTGTTTAATTGCATCCCCTATTCTGTTCTTTGAAGGCGGTTATTTAGTCTAAATTTCAGATATGCTTCTTACTGAACCTGAGTATTTGTAGAACTATGGTTCAAACTATATATTTAGACTTAGGCTTGAGAACGGAGAGGGGGGGATTCGAACCCCCGTTAAGTTTCCCTAAACAGACTTTCCAGGTCTGCGCCTTAAACCACTCGGCCACCTCTCCAGGTGCCACAAGTTACGATCATACTATAGAATTCTAAAAAATGCAAAGATAAAGAAAGATATTCTAGATTGAATTAACTATGACAGACGCTAAAAATGTAATCGATGGAAACCTAGAGGTTTGTTGTACTTCTCCCGTGACAGGATTTTACCGCGACGGTTTTTGTCGTACAGGTGGTCAAGATTTCGGGTCGCATGTCGTATGTGCCCAAGTAACACCAGAATTCTTGGAGTTTACCAAATCGCGGGGAAACGACCTTAGCACAGCTGTTCCTGATTTTAATTTTCCTGGATTGAAGCCTGGCGATCGCTGGTGTTTGTGTGCTTCTCGCTGGCAAGAAGCTCTGGAAGCTGGTGTTGCCCCACCTGTAATACTTTCAGCAACTCATGCCAGAGCTTTGGAAGTGGTTTCTTTAGACGAACTGAAAAAACACGCTCTAACTTTGTCTTGATTGGGCATTGGGCATTGAAAAGAGGCAGGGTGCAGGGAGCGGAGGGGAAAATTCTTCTCCCAGTCCCCAGTCCCCAATTCCAAATCAACTCACTGGAACCTCCAGAGGCAGTTCTAATATATTGGCGACCGCAGCAATCAATTTATTAGGGTCAATTGGCTTAGATAAATGCTGCTGAAACCCTGCTGAAAGTACTTCCAAGCGGTCTTCTTCTCGCGTGTATGCTGTTAACGCGATCGCTGGGATGCGTCCGCCTTTTTCTGGTTCTAAAGAGCGTAGTTTCCGAATTAGTGTATAACCATCTTGCTCTGACATGCCGATGTCGCTAATTAGGATATCTGGTTTTGTTTGTTCAAGTACTGCTAGGGCTTCATCAACCGATCCTACCGCAGTGGCAAAAGCCCCATATTCCTCAAACATAAAACTGAGAAAGTTACGGGTATCTGCCTCATCATCTACAACTAAAACTCTTAATCCAGCCAGGGGTGTAGATGCTACAGGAGATGAAATTTTTCCTGTTGCTTCTCTATTTCCCCTATTGTCTTGTAGTAGTGGTAGTCTCACTGTAAAGGTTGCTCCTTGTCCACTACCTGAACTTTGGGCAAGGATTGTACCCTTATGCAGTTCTACTAGATGACGGACGATCGCGAGTCCTAGTCCTAAGCCATTGTGCGATCGCGTTGTGGTACTGTCTGCTTGGCGAAAACGCTCAAATACTTTGGGTAAAAACTCGGAACTGATACCAATGCCTGTATCGATAACTTGGATTTGAGCATACTGGGATTTTGAATTTGGAATTTGGGATCTTAGATTACTGTTTTCATCAGTGTTTGAAGATTCTAAATTTTCACTATCAGATCCCAATCCAAAATCTGAAATCGAAAATCCAAAATAGGTTGACAGCTTAACTTCTACTTTGCCACCTTTAGGGGTAAATTTAATGGCATTAGTTAGTAGATTCCAAACTATTTGCTGTAAACGGGCTGGATCGCCATAAACTGACCCGACCGTTGTATCCAGCACAGTACTTAATTGAATATCTTTTGGTTCTGCTAGGGGACGCACTGCCTCTAAGGCTGCCTCCATCACCGAGATTAGATTCACCGCAGATACGTTTAACCGCAACTGACCGCGGATAATCCGGGATACATCCAAGATATCCTCAATTAGCTGCATCTGAGATATGGCGTTGCGTTCGATCGCCTCCAAGGCGCGGGAAGTGGCTTTGTCGTCAAGTTTCTTGGCGCGGAGGATTTTTGACCAGCCTAGCATCGAGGTTAGGGGTGTGCGGAGTTCATGGGAGAGAACAGCCAGAAACTCATCTTTCATCCGATTTGCCGCTTCTGCTTCTTGTCTAGCAGTCTGTTCTCGAATTACTTGAGCGCGGACTTCTTCTGCTTGTTTGCGTTCAGTGATATCTTCAAGAGTGCCTACATATCCCAGCAATTCTCCTTGACTGGAAAGCATCGGTGATGAGCGGACTTGAACCCAACGGATGCTAGTTTGAGTAGTTTGAAAGCGAAATTCTTCTGAGTAGTCCCGACCTTCGCAAATGTAAGCAGACCAACTGGCGATCGCTCGTTCTCTATCTTCTAGATAAACAGATTCCAACCATCTCTTTTCTAAACTTTCTGCCGCTTTCAAGCCACAAATTGTCTGATAGCGGGGATTAGTATATTTACAGTTGCCTTCAGTATCAGTTTCAAAAATGCCTACGGGTGAGCAGGTACTTAGCGATCGGAATCGTTCTTCACTTTGTCTGAGTTCAGTATTCACAGCTACCAGCTGCGCTGCTTGTTCCTTGACGGCTTCTGTTTTCTTAAAAAGTTCTACAAATACTATGACTTTAGAAGTCAAGATATTGGGGTCTAATGGTTTGAGCAAATAATCAACTGCACCCAAGGCATAGCCTTTAAACAGCATTTGGTCGCTGGTGCTAAAAGCAGTGAGAAAGATAATTGGAGTGTGACGCGATCGCCCCCGATTGCGAATTAGGGTAGCAGTTTCAAAGCCATCCATCCCAGGCATTTGCACATCCAGCAAAATCACTGCAAAGTCTTGATGCAGCAGACACCGCAAAGCTTCTTCCCCAGAAGTAGCTCTCACAAGATTTTCCCCTAGTTTTTCTAGGATTGCCTCTAGTGCCAACAAATTTTCTAGTTTATCATCCACTAGGAGGATGTTGACTTTGGGTTCCATCTGCATCGGTTTATTTCTGTGATGAATGACAAAGTTTAACCATCTGAGAAGCAATGTTTGAGAGTGTCAAAATCCAGTCTACTGTAACAGCAGAAATTGCTGCTTCTGGCATAATGTCGCTCTCCGCCGTGGTAGGTTCTTGTACAATAGTAATTCCTCCCCGCGCTTTTATTTTCTTAAGGCCCTGCATACCATCTTGGTTTGCTCCTGTCAATATTACACCAATAACTTCCTCTGTGTAGACATCGGCTGCCGACTCAAACAGCACATCAATAGACGGTCTGGCATAAGAAACAGGTTCATCAGTCGAAAGGGCAAAGTGACCTGGTTCAACCAGTAAATGATAATCTGCTGGAGCTATGTAGATATATCCTGTTTGTATTTCGTCCTTGTCTTCCACTTCGCGAATTTTCAACAAAGTGGATTCTTGCAATAAATCTTGGAGGGTGTTACTAGACTCTTTATGACGGTGTTGCACGATCGCGATCGGCACAGGAAAATCTACTGGTAAATTCCCCAGGATAATTTTCAATGCTGATAATCCGCCTAAAGAAGTACCAATTACTACAATTTTAAACGACACTTGTTTCGCCCTAACACCTGCAGAATGTGGTTTACATAAATGGCAAAGGCTCTTTTATCCTGAATCAGTCAGTGTTTTCTTGCTTCTTTGCTCTTACGAGTCACTCATGTTTAGATGCAAAATCATTGCTATGAGAAACAACAAGATTTGCAACACCACAATGCTACCCCCAATTTTACCATTGATATGATAGCCGATGTAAGTAGATATAACACGAGAAAATACTCCAATTGCTATTGCAATTCACTATCATATTTCCGAAACACTCTGTTAATAAATAAGCTGTTTTATCTCATCTATTGAGGTATTAAGACACCCTAATTAAAATTATTGTTATCATATTTCTTCTGGCTTTTCACTGGATTCATCCACACTTCTAAGCGACTAAATGCCTGTGAAGAAAGTAACGTTAAACATAAATAAACCACCGCTACACCTGCGTAAATCTCAAAGGCACGATAATTGTCAGCAACAATTAACTGTCCTTTACGTAGTAATTCCTCAAACCCAATCACAGAAACTAAGCTAGTATCTTTCAACAAACTGATAAACTCATTACCCAAAGGTGGAATCATCCGCCGAAAAGCTTGGGGAAAGATAATATAAATCATGGTTTGTATAGAACTTAAACCTAATGATTGTGCTGCTTCTGCTTGTCCTGTTTCAATTGATTGAATACCCGCACGGACAACCTCGGCAATATATGCAGCACTATTCAAACTTAAGGCAATTACTCCAGCAGTGAGACGATCGAAAGTAAATGTCAAACCAACTTCTTGCAAAATTGCAGGTAATCCAAAGTAAATCATAAAAATTTGCACCAACAAAGGCGTTCCCCGGAAAAAATCTACATACGCCCTCGCCACCCAACGCACAGGCGCAATATGAGAAAGGCGAACAATACCAATTAGGGAACCGCCAATTAAACCAAATACTACAGAAAGTATCGTTAATTGCAATGTTACTAATGCACCCTGCAATAGACTTGGTAAAGCCTGCAAAATCACGCCAATTGAAGTTAATATTTTAGGCGCACCAGCGTTATTTTGATTTTCAAATGGCGATTTAGTTGGTAATAGAGGTGGTTCAACTTTAAACCATTTTTGATAAATTTTGGAATAAGTACCATTTTTCAAAACCCTATCTAAACCATTATTTATTAATGCTAAATTCGGTGAATTTTTAGCTGTAGCAATCCCGTAAAACTCCTCCGTCAGCAATTGCTGTACTACTTTAATTCCCTGGAGATTGCCCGTATTAATTGCATATAAAGTAACAGGTGCATCATTAATTACCGCATCCACATTTCCATTAAGCAATTCTTGTAAAGCTAAAGGCGCTGAATCAAAACTGCGAATTTGTACCCCAGGAACACCTTTAGCCTTTGCAGCCCCAGTTGTACCAATTTGTACCGCAATTTTTTTATTTTTGAGACTGTCAAAACCAGTAATATCTTGATTATCTGTGCGAATTGCGATCGCTAACCCAGCCTTAAAATAGGGGCGGGAAAAAGAAACAGCCTTCGCCCTCTCCTCAGTAATCGTGATCGAACTAATGGCTGCATCTACCGTTTTGGCTGCTAAAGCTGGAATAATGCCATCAAAAGGCAGACTTTGAAAATTCACTTTAAAGTTAGCAGCAGTAGCGATCGCATTCATCAAATCAATCGAAAAACCCTGCAACTCACCACCTTGTCCTTTAAACTCAAAAGGTGGAAACGCAGGTTCCGTAGCAACCCGCAGAGTTTTCCCCGCGCTAGAGTTCACACCACAGCTAACCAGTAACAAACAGCTAAAACTTATAGCTAGAAATAAGTGCAGCCAACGGATAAAACTAAATTTAGCCATATTATTTTCTCTCTTCCTCTGCGCCTCTGCGGTAGCCTGAAAACCTTACAATCAACTGTAAAGCAGCTTAATACAAGTAATGAACAATACCATCCCTGCGATTATTTTTGACAATATCGAAAAAAACTTTGGTTCCCTGAAAGTTCTCAAAGGAATCACTGGCGAAATCAACCGGGGAGAAGTCGTTGCAGTTATCGGTTCTTCTGGTTGTGGTAAAAGTACCCTACTACGCTGCTTCAACCGCCTAGAAACCATTGACAACGGGCATTTAATCATCAACGGAATCAACTTATCTAGGCCCACTGTCAACTATAGCCAACTGCGGGAACTACGAACACAAGTAGGCATGGTTTTCCAGCAATTCAACCTGTTTCCCCATCTCAGCGTCCTGGAAAATATGACACTCGCACCTCGGAAAGTCTTGGGTAAAACACCGAAAGAAAGCGCCCAACTAGCGAGATTATATTTAGAAAAAGTTGGCCTATCTGACAAAGCCTCTGCTTATCCCGAACAACTTTCTGGCGGACAAAAACAACGAGTAGCGATCGCCCGCAGTTTATGCATGAATCCCCAAGTTATGCTATTTGACGAACCCACCAGCGCCCTAGATCCTGAACTCGTCGGCGAAGTTTTGCAAGTGATGCAGCAATTAGCCTCAGAAGGGATGACAATGGTGGTTGTCACCCATGAAATGCAGTTTGCAAAAGAAGTAGCCCATCAGGTAATATTTTTAGATAAAGGTATTGTGACAGAACAAGGCCCAGCTTACGAAGTACTGACTAATCCCCAAAGCGATCGCCTACGTATTTTCCTCAGTCGCCTCAACGTTAGATAGTTAAGAGTTAGGAGTTAGGAGTTAAAGGCTTCTTTTATACTCATAACTCATAACTCATTACTCATTAAAGGTACTCGCGTAAGAATTCAAAGGGATCGTCTTCCCAACAAGGTTCAGGTATCAGCCAAAACAAGCTACCACTGATGTCGGCTTCAATTTCATCACCGTCGTCTCTATCAAATAGTTCTATCAAAGCTGTCCAATCACGTTCTCTCAGAGACGTTAACGATGGGGCATATACCTGGAGATTATTTGAGTAATTCACGCGCAAAATTGTGCTTTACAGCCGTAAAAAGTTAGTATAGAAATTTGTAAATAATCAAATTTTAGCTTCGACAATCGCAGTTAAATAGTAGTTCTAGTTTTTATACCCAGTTTTAAAATAAAAATTGTATTGAGACGCATAGAGCCAGACACAAAGCCTTCATAGCCTAAGTCTTGCGCTTCTAAATATGGGTTATTTCTGCCTACTGCTTCCTACCTCTTACCTCTTACCTCTTACCTCCTGATTTTGATACTATTAAACATTGACTGCTCTCACAAGTGTCTCACAATTTAAATCGGACTACTATAGTATTTCTTACATAATTACAAGCTGAATTTACTCAGGCTGGAAAAATTCTTGAGGTTGAGATTCGATTAATTCCACACCAAAGACTTCCGCAAAGGACTGTGCTACATAAAAACGCACTTCTTGGCAGGTGATACCTGGAATCCATTCGACTAAACTGCCTACAGGTTTATCAGAAATACCGCAGGGTACAATGCGCTCAAAGCCTGTCATGTCTGGACAAACATTTAATGCAAAGCCGTGCATAGTAACCCAACGGCTGACTTTAATCCCAATCGCTGCAACTTTTCGCCCTTGTAACCAAACGCCAGTAAAAGCCGGAATTCTTTCTCCCTGCAAACCATAAACTGCCAATACACGAATGATTACTTCTTCGAGTTGCCGTAAATACCAATGAAGGTCTTTACGATAACTTTGCAGATTTAAAATTGGATAGCCTACCAATTGGCCAGGACAATGGTAAGTAACCTCGCCGCCTCTTTCAATTCGATGCACATCATATAAACTTTTGTCAATATCAAATTTGAGAAAATCTGAGTTGCTTCCTTGTCCGAGAGTATAGACAGGTGGATGCTCTAGTAAAATTAACACGTCATCTAGATTAGGGTCATGGATGCGCTCAGTGAGGAGCGATCGCTGCCATCCATGAGCTTTTAAGTAAGACATTAATCCTTGGTTATACAACAAACAACGGTTTTTCTCTGATTTAATACTATGAATCATGCCGAAAATCAACTGTAATAAGGACTAAATATATTTCAAGTTACAGGATTAGAGTCAAAAAATATTAAGCTTTGCAAAGGATTTTAAAGGAAAGTCAAGGGAACCTGCATTAGAAAATACAAAGTGCTAGGTTGAATATTAACCTCAATAGGTTTTTAGGAGGAATTCTCTGCAATAAGCATCATGCCAAGACGATAAAGACGAATGCACTGGCTGATGATTCTCATAAAATTGTTTGCATTTCAAACAGGATCAAACTTCCACAAAGACTTGTATTATTTAACAACAGCAAGCAAACTTCAACCGAACACAGAAGGAGCAACTATCAACAGTTCTGTAAGCGTTGCTTTCAAGAAGAGGGTACTCATAGGAGCTACCATTCAGATTGCCTCACCTAAGAGTTCTAAGTGGATATCGAATTGGATATCAGCGCAGAGATAAGGAGGTAAATCAAGGGTATACTTGACAACAACTCAAATGCAGGAAGCTGAGAGACAGCTTACCAGCACTATATACAATATAGTTCACAATTTGTTTTGGCGGGAATAATAAACCTTACCGCAATTTCTTTTCATACAAAGCAAATTCACACATCCAAATATTCAGCGGGAGAGTATTACATGAAGCTTGTCATCCACGGCAAAAATATTGAAATCACCGATGCGATTCGTGAGTATGTACATCAAAAGATTGAAAAAGCAGTTAGTCACTTTCAGAGCCTTACAAATGAAGTGGATGTGCATCTTAGCGTCGCCCGGAATCCCCGAATTAATACAAGACAAGCAGCTGAAGTAACTATTTATGCTAACGGTAGCGTGATTCGTGCCGAGGAAAGTAGCGAAAACCTATACGCCAGCATTGACTTAGTTGCAGATAAAATTGCCCGTCAACTGCGGAAATACAAAGAACGGCGCCAAGACCAGAAAACTCAAGCTCTACCAACAGAAGTAGTTGTTGCAGAGACGGTAGTTACAGATTTAATTGGCGATCGCACTCCCGAATTACCCAACGAAGTTGTCCGCACCAAATATTTTTCTATGCCACCGATGACCCTTGCAGAAGCCTTGGAACAGCTGCAACTCGTAGGACACGATTTTTATATGTTCCACAATTCTGAAACTGGAGAGATTAATGTCATTTACGAACGTAACCACGGCGGTTATGGCGTAATTCATCCCCGCAATGGTAACGGTCATACTAACGGCAAGAATGGCAAGGCAAGCCACGCTAATATTGTTATGCCGGAAAAGTCGCATTCTAAATAGGGAGTAGGGGGATGAGGGAGAGAGTTTCCCAATCCCCAATCCCCAATCCTTATTTTGCAATCTGTTGCAAAGTTTTCAGTGCTTCTTCAACATGACCTTTAAAGTTAAACATTGAATCAAAAACGTATTGCACAACTCCCTGTTGGTCAATGACGTAAGTAACGCGACCAGGGAATAAGCCAAAGGCTGCTGTTGCGCCATATAGCTTTCGTACTTGGTCGCCTTTGTCAGTTAACAGAGTAAAAGGTAGATTGTATTTCGCAGCAAATCGCTGGTGAGATTCACTGGAATCAGCACTGACGCCGACAACTTCAGCGCCAGCGGTTTTAAACACTTCATACTGATCGCGAAAAGCGCAAGATTCAGCCGTACATCCAGGTGTATCATCTTTGGGATAAAAATATAAGACAACAGCTTTGTTGCCGCGAAAGTCTTGGAGGCTTACTGTTGAGCCGTTTTGGGCAGGTAGAGTGAAATTAGGAGCGGTATCTCCAACTTTGATTGGCATAGCAAATAGTGGTAATTACTTAACAAAATTTTACCTTGTATCCAAGTTTATAAATTTTGCTTGATTACCTGCATCAAGGGGAGTAGCTTAGATACTCATCTAACACAAAATTCCGCTTATGCGCCTGACTTCATTGGATGTTTTTCGCGGCATTACCATCGCGGCGATGATTCTCGTCAATATGGCGGGTGTCGCAGATGATGTATATCCTCCCTTAGCCCACGCCGATTGGCACGGTTGCACACCAACTGATTTGGTATTTCCCTTCTTTCTGTTCATTGTTGGTGTAGCGATGACTTTTTCGCTGTCAAAATACACTGAAGGCAATAAACCAACCTCAATTGTTTACGGGCGGATATTGCGCCGTGCGGCCATTCTCTTTGCCTTGGGATTGCTATTAAATGGCTTTTGGAATCAGGGTATTTGGACTTTTGATTTGAGTAGCATTCGCATTATGGGAGTGTTGCAGCGCATTAGCCTTACCTATCTGCTGGCTTCTCTAGCTGTTCTCAACCTTCCGCGTAAAGGTCAATGGATACTTGCAGCAGTTCTACTTATCGGCTACTGGTTAGCGATGACGTATTTACCAGTGCCAGAATACGGTGCGGGAGTTTTGACGCGGGAAGGTAATTTCGGTGCTTATGTTGACCGCCTGATTATTCCCAAAGCACATTTATACAAGGCTGATGGTTTCAAATTCATGGGAGATCCAGAGGGACTCTTCAGTACTATTCCTGCCATAGTAAGTGTCCTCGTTGGCTACTTCACTGGTCAATGGATACGCAGTCAACCTGTACAGTCACGCACAAGTACAGGTTTAGCATTATTTGGAGTTGGTTGCTTAATTATCGGTTGGGCGTGGGGGTGGACATTCCCTATTAACAAAAAGCTGTGGACAAGTTCTTATGTGTTCTTTAGCAGCGGTTGGGCATTACTGTTGCTAGCAGCTTGTTATGAATTCATCGAAGTCCGGTTGATGCGTCGCTGGAGTAAGCCTTTTGAAATTATGGGCTTAAATGCGATCGCTCTTTTCGTTGCATCAGTTTTGTTGATTAAAATCTTAGTCAAAACCACTATTGGCGCTGGCAAAGACGCTCCCACTACCTACAATTGGATTTACCAGAATTTTTTCGCATCTTGGGCGGGGGTGCTGAATGGTTCCCTGTTATTTGCCCTAGTCACTGTGTTGTTGTGGTGGGCTGTTGGTGTTCTAATGTATCGGCAACGCTGGTTTCTGAAAGTGTAAATTTGCAAGCAGGCGTCAGAAATTAAAAAGATTTTGGTTATTATTTACGTTTTATTGTTGTTAATGTTACAACAGGTATTAAGTGATGGATTTGTAACACTTTAGGAACAAAGGTAAGTACAACTTTATCTATAATTACTGGCGCTTTAATCTGCGCTTTCTTTGGCAAACTCATTTAAGTTCTTGATATCGTTTCTAACGTTGGAAGCTTCCACAGATTTATCTGTGCGTTGAAAATTCTTATTTCTTCTAATTCACTAAATTAATCCATAGAAAAATTGTGAGGTAATGTATGCGTCGCATGAAATTTTGGGTATTTTTGCCAATTGCCTTGATATTGGGCTGCTCAGATCAACTTTTGCAATCTAACCCCTCTATAGCCAACCCTAATCCAGCAATACAAACTAGTCCAACTTTGTTAGCAAAGGCGAGTTATCTTTCACCACTAGAACAACAGGTAATTGTTGAGACAAATAAGGTCAGAACAAATCCTAAGTCATATCTCCCGATTCTGGAAAACTATAGAAAGCGTTTTGAGGGGAACCGAGTCAAAATTTCTAATAATACTTATTTGCGAACTCAAGAAGGAGTTAAGGCAGTTGATGAAGCGATCGCATTTCTGAAATCAGCACGTCCTATAGGAGCCTTGAGTGCATCAAAGGGTATGTCTTTAGGAGCAAAAGACCACGTTAAAGACCAAGGCCCAAGAGGTGTTACAGGTCATGATGGTAGCGATGGTAGCAACCCTTTTACTCGCATCAATCGCTATGGTAAATGGCAAACAACCGCAGGTGAAAATATCAGTTATGGCCCAAACACCGCTCAAGATATCGTTATGCAATTAATTATTGATGATGGTGTGCGCGATCGCGGTCATCGAAAAAATATTTTTAACGGCGCTTTCAAAGTTTCTGGTGTTGCTTATGGAACTCACAAAGCATACAGAACAATCTGCGTGATTGACTACGCTGGTGGATATCAGGAAAAATAACTTGAAGTAGGGAATGGGAAAATCGGGGATAAAAAACGAATGTCTATTGCACCATTCCCAATTAAAAATCTAAAATCTAAAATCTAAAATAGTATTGTCTATGTCTAAATATTTTCTTGCGATTATAATATTTTTTACTTTTTTGGTTGTTGTTCTAAATATTTTATATTTTCAATGGGAAAACAAAAAAGAACAGCAAAGAACTGAAAAAATTAAACTTATTGCTGCTCAGTTAAAAATAAATTTCTTAGCAGAAGACAGTAACAAGATTATGCAGCATTTACATAATTTTAGACTATTCAAGCAAGGAGGGAGAAATCTAGTTACAAATATATTGTCTAAAGAAGTTAAAAACTTGAAGATATACATTTTTGAATATAGATACTCAATATATAGTACTAAAACCAAACACGAACATTGGCAAACAATAGCTTTTTTGTACGATCAGAATATGCATCTTCCTAAGTTTTTATTAAAACCAAAAAATATTTTAGATCAAATCAGTCATTTTTTA